>CABYOG010000016.1 GCA_902520575.1 uncultured SAR116 cluster alpha proteobacterium | reverse complement strand
GAGGGCTGGTACTCTGTTCGTGATGAGGCTTTTTTTACAGAAACTGAGTTAGTTGATGGTAAAGCCCCAACCGGTGCCCCTGTTTCATGGGTTGAAGAACCTTCTTATTTTTTCAATTTATCTAAATGGCAACAGCCACTTCTTGACTATTACGAAGCTAACCCAGATTTTATCGCTCCTGAAACAAAACGAAAGGAAGTCATCAGTTTCGTATCTGGTGGTTTAAAAGATCTATCCGTTAGCAGGACCACATTTGATTGGGGGGTGCCTGTACCAAGCCATCCAGAACACATCATGTATGTCTGGCTTGATGCGCTGACAAATTACATAACAGCACTTGATTGGCAAGAGCAGGGGGCAGAGTTTGAAAGATTTTGGCCTGCTGATTTGCATTTGGTAGGAAAAGATATACTTCGCTTTCATGCTGTATATTGGCCCGCATTTCTGATGGCAGCAGAGTTGCCCATACCTAAACGTGTTTTCGCACATGGTTGGTGGACAAATGAGGGCCAAAAAATATCAAAATCTTTGGGAAATGTTATTGACCCATTACGGTTAGTTGATGAATTTGGCTGTGACCAAACTCGGTACTTCTTGCTAAGAGAAGTTCCTTTTGGACGCGATGGAGACTTTGTACGAAGTTCTTTTATTCAACGCATTAACAGTGACTTGGCAAACGATATTGGAAATTTATCTCAACGCACTCTATCCTTTGTATTTAAAAACCTTGAAGGTATTCTACCTGCGGTTCCCGAGTCATTGCAGCATGAAGACGAACAGCTGCTCGTTGCGGCTGATGGACTACTAAACGCTGTGCGCAAATCTTACGATCAACAGGCTTTTCATGATGGTCTTAAGCAAATCTGGGAGGTTGTAGCCGCTGCAAACCGCTACATTGATCAGATGGCGCCATGGGCGTTGCGCAAGACTGATCCGAACAGAATGGCCGATGTTCTGGGCGTTCTGCTAGAAACTATCAGGCAGGTCGCTATTCTCTTACAACCAATAATGCCAAACAGTGCAGAACAGCTTTTGGATCAGTTGAAGGTCAAATCAGACGAACGCAATTTTGATAGGCTAGGTGGGGCAGACCGCCTTATCGCTGGACGTAAAATTGATAAGCCCTCTGGAGTATTCCCTCGCTTTAGTGAAGACGAGACATCCTGATGAAAAATGAGCTTTCAATCATTGATTCCCATGCTCATTTGGATTATCCACAATTCGAAGGTAAAATAGATGAAGTGCTATCTCGCGCCAAGTCATTGGGTGTAACAGAGGTGATTTCAATTGGGGTGAAACTCAGTGCAGCTCACGGACCACGTAGACTGGCTGAGACCTACGATAATGTCTGGTTTAGCACTGGCATTCACCCCCATGAGGCATTTTCTGAGCCCGACGCCTGTAATTTGCAAGCTATTCTGGTTGCAGCCGATCACCCTAAATGCGTGGCTATAGGCGAAGCGGGATTAGATTATTTTTACGATAATGCCCCTCGAAAGGTTCAGGCTGAAAGTTTCCGGGTCCAAATAGAGGCAGCTCGCCAGTCAGGAAAGCCCATCATTGTTCATGCCCGTGATGCAGATGCTGATATGGCAGAAATTCTTGAAACAGAGATGTCGAAGGGTGCATTCACTGGTGTACTGCACTGTTTCAGTTCAGGAGCTGAGTTGGCAAGACGAGCAGTTGACATCGGTTTTTACATTAGTTTTTCAGGCATTCTTACCTTTGGGAAAGCACAAGTATTACGCCAAATTGCAAGTGAATTACCTGCTGAGCGCCTGCTTGTAGAGACAGATTCACCCTATCTAGCCCCAACGCCGTTTCGCGGTAAAACAAATGAGCCAGGATATGCGCGCCATGTTCTAGAAAGGTTGGCTGAAGTGCGAAACACCTGCACAGAACACATGGCAGAGCAAACGAGAGAGAATACTTTGCGTTTATTTACAAATATGTCAGCAGCAAAGGCAGGCAGATAAATGGGGCTACTCACTGTGACTATGCTGGGATGCGGTACCTCTGTGGGCATTCCCTGTCTTGGAAGTGCGGGCTGGGGACAATGTGATCCAGATGAGCCAAAAAACAGGCGTCAGCGCTGCGCTTTGTTAGTACAAACTGAAACAACTAACATTTTGGTTGACGCCGGACCTGATATCCGAAATCAGTTACTGCCGCATAACTTGACGAAAATTGATGCAGTACTAATCACGCATACTCATACAGACCATGTTGCAGGTATTGATGACTTGCGTGTTTTCTTCTGGCCTGATCAGGTTAAGCTACCCTTATACGCAACAGCACATCATGGGGCAGATATACAGGAGCGTGTGCCTTACATGTTTGTAAAGAAGCCTAGTTCACCACCTTATTTTCAACCGCCATTGGAAATGAAGGAAATTTGCGCCGGTAACGTTCTTAAGATTGGCGATGTAACTATTGATGTTATGCATCAAGAGCATGGACTAACGAACTCTCTTGGTTTCATTTTTAATGGTGTTTGTGGTTATTCAACTGATTTAAATGATATGCCTGAAAAGAATTTTTCTTTACTTGCAGGAATTCCCTTATGGATTGTTGAGTCCCTGCGTGAGAAGCCACATCAAGCACATGCACATTATGATTTGACCTTTTCCTGGATTGACCGTGTAAAACCGAAACATGCTGTTTTGACTCATCTGGGTCTAGATGCAGATTACCAGAAGCTAAAAGGCATCTGTCCTGAGCGCGTCGAGCCTGGATATGATGGCATGAAATTTATATTATCGTTCTGATTTTTCAATATATATTATTACATAATATACATTATGCGACATTTTTATATAGGAAGATGTTAGCACTGTTTCGCAATAGAGTTAAAAAGACTTTCTGTCAGACGGATTTTCATATTTGAACAGAAATTGACGTATCAAAACATTTATAAGACCATATAGAGACATGGATAACGCTCCAAGTGAAAATAAAGCGGCAAACATTAAGTCTGTTTTTACCCGTCCATTTGCCAAAAGCATGAGATAGCCCAGACCTTCTGACGAGCCAACCCACTCTCCTATGGTGGCGCCTATTGGCGCATAAACGGCTGCCAATCTAACACCAGATAATAATGAAGGCATCGCAGCTGGAATTTTTAAGTAAAATAGCGTGCGTAGATTTGTGGCTTGCATGACCATGGCTAGATCAAGAAGGCCAGGTGGTGTTTTTCTCAGCCCATCAAAAAAAGCAGACGTAACAGGAAAATAAATGATTAAAACAGCCATAGTGACCTTGGAAATTAATCCATAGCCAAGCCACAAAGTAAGAACAGGCGCCAGCGCAAATACAGGTATAGCCTGGCTGAACACCAGTATTGGACGCAAAAACAATCGTGCCGTTGGTGACAGTTCAAGCTGTAGAGCTGTTGCTACACCTAATAAAATACCAATCATCAGACCTAGCATCACCTCTGTAAATGTGACCAGCCCATGTTCTGCAATTAAACGCCAGTTTTCAACAAAGGCTGTATAGACAAGTGCAGGTGGCGGCAGAATAAAACGCGGCACATCTGTAATCAGGACAACCAACTGCCAAACGATAATCAGACCAATAAGTGCGCCTAAACTGTAAATAAACCCTGAATACCACAATTTATTCTGTTTCATCTATCAGCTCTTTAAACCTGCCTAATCTGGGTCATTAATGCGGACTGAAGCGCAAACATGGCTTTATCATCAATGGATTTAGGGAAAGGCGGTGACAGCGCGGCTATAGAATTTACAGAACAGTCCTGTAACAGATAGATAGACTGGCACAGGCGTACCGCCTCACCTGGATCATGCGTAACCAAAATAACAGTCTGATCTTTGAACTGTTCTGCAGCCAAATCTTGCATATCTGTGCGTGTGCGGGCATCAAGCGCAGAGAAAGGCTCATCAAGCAATATTATTGATTTTTGCTCCATCAAGGTGCGGGCAAGTGCCACCCGTTGCCTTTGTCCACCAGACAAAGACTGCGGGCGTTTTTGGGCATGCTGGCTAAGCCCGACTTGTTGAATGACACGTTTCGCTTTTGTCTTATCACCACCCTGCCCGCGCAATCTTGCGCCAAGACAAACATTCTGAACTACATCTGCCCAGTCAAGAAGCAAATCATCCTGGGCCATATAGCTGACACAGCCTGACAGGCTGACTTGTGTTGAGGAAGTAATCGAACCAGTAAAATCAGCAGCCGTATCTAACCCTGCAATAAGTCTTAACAAGGTTGATTTTCCTGAACCTGAAGGGCCAAGTAAAGCTGTCCACTGCCCGGCCTTTATCGTCAAATTCATATCATTCAATATCGCTTTTCCAGATAGCGTGATGCTGCCATTTATGTGAACGTCATTATGATCAGGCTGATGATTTAGGTTGACCATGCGTTAAATCTATATCTAATCAGCGCTGATATCGATGGCGATGTCCGAAATGTCAGCCTCTTTGGTAATTAAACCAGAATTTTTCAAGAAGGATTGAAAGTCAAGATAACGCCCCTTATCAAAAGCAGCTGGACGCAATGCAAAGCGAGGCAAAGTATCTTCCCATGCCCGCTCATTCAGTTCATTCTGCAATTCTTTCGCTGTTCCTGAAAAAATGTCCCAACTTTTTTCGGGATTATTGATGATATATTGCGTGGCCAATTCTGTTGCCTTAATAAACCGTCTTATCTGCTCAATATTCATTCGCGCAGGATTGGCTACATAAATCAGCTCATCATAGGCTGGTATTCCCTCTTCCTCCAGAAAGAAACAGCGTCCCTTCTCACCTTCAATATCCATCTGATTCAGCTCAAAGTTACGAAATGCTCCAATAACGGCATCAACCTGTCCCGACATAATTGCGGGGGATAGAGAAAAATTAACATTGATCAGTTCAATATCATCAAGGTCAACACCGTGAGGGCTAAGCATCCCGGATAAAAGGGCCTCTTCCACACCTGCAACAGAAAACCCAATTTTTCGTCCCTTCAGATCAGCGAGTGTTTTTACAGGACCTTCTTCCAGAACAAGAAGACAATTCAAGGGTGTAGCGACCAGAGTGCCAATTCTGACCAGAGGCAGTCCTTCTGCAATCTGAAGATGTAATTGTGGCTGATAGCTGATGGCAATATCTGCCTGTCCGGCTGCCACTAGCTTTGGCGGTGCAGAAGGGTCTGCCGGGGCAATAATCTCAACTTCGAGACCCTGATCAGCAAAATACCCATTTTCCTGAGCGATGATTAGCGGCCCATGATCTGGGTTCACAAACCAATCAAGTAGAACAGTCATCTTCTCTGCTGCACAGAGCGGGCGCCCAAAAAAAGTAAAGATACATAAAAAAATCAAAAAATTTCTTTTATTCATTGTGCTCTGTTTCCTTATTTAAATCTTGGTTAACCTGTTGTAGGGAATTTTCTGTCCACAGGTGATGGAAATGATGAATTGGACCATGTCCAGCCCCAACGGTAAGGCTGTCGGCTTCTGAAATGGCAGCTGTGATAAAGGCCTTTGCTGTCGCACAGGCCTGTTCAGGCGTTAGGCCCTTCGCACAATTTGCTGCAATTGCAGCAGATAGGCTGCATCCAGTGCCATGTGTATTTTTTGTCTGTAGTCGTGTAGCCTCAAACCACCGCATCTCTATGTTGCTCATAAACAAGTCAGGGCTGTAAGGGCCGTCAAAATGCCCGCCTTTTAAATAAATGGCTCGTGGCCCTAGAGCCAGAAGCTCCTTGGCCTGCTGAAACATTTCATCTTTATTCTGCGCTATCTTTTCATTCAGAAGAGCCGCTGCCTCTGGAAGATTCGGCGTTAAAATATCTGCCAGCGGCACTAATTCTTCACATAAACATGACATAGCCTCCTCAGCAAGCAAGGGTGCACCCCCTTTAGCAATCATAACGGGATCAAGAATAACCTGCACATCTGATAAGGCCCTAACTTCTTCTGCAACTGCTTTCGCAATCACCGCATCAGCAATCATACCAATTTTGATAGCATCTATCCTCACATCTGCGGCTACCATTCTGATTTGCTCAGCAACAAAATCTGGAGATGGTTTGTGAATTTGTGATACGCCGGTTGTATTCTGTGCGGTCAGGGCAGTGATGACGGCCATACCGTAGACACCCTGCGCCGAAAATGACTTTAAATCAGCTTGAATACCTGCGCCACCCGACGGGTCAGACCCAGCAATTGATAGGGCATTATAAATCATAACTCCCCCTCTGCACGCTCTAGACTGGCTAGCAGGTTACGGGCCGATTGTTCTGGATCAGGCTGTCCACAAATGGCAGAGACTACCGCAACACCGTCTGCGCCTGCTGCCAGCGCGGCCGTGCAGTGTTCTTCCTTCAACCCTCCAATTGCAACAACTGGCACAGTTAAGCATGAACATAAACGCTTCAAGCCAGTAAACCCTATAGGCATTTTATGGTCTCGCTTTGTCTGAGTAGCAAAGACAGGCCCTGCCCCTGCATAATCAATTATTGCAGGGTCGAGATTTAACGCCGTGGCCTCTGTTTCTACAGATAACCCCAGAATTTTATCTGGCCCGATAAGCTCCCTGACTTCTGCAGCATCCATATCTTCCTGTCCAATATGAACACCATCAACGTCGCTAGCGATTGCCGCCTCTACATTATCATTAATCACAAGTGGTATATGACTTCCTGCTATGACTTGCTTGACTTGGAGCGCAAAAGATATCAGCTGCTGCGTCGTTGCTTGCTTATCCCTGATCTGAACAAAGCTTACGCCGCCTTTCAAGGCTGCTGTCACTGTTTCAACTAAGCCAGTCTGCGCACATAGAAAGGGATCAGTGACTAGATAAAGAGATAGGGACTGACGGGTTATTCCCATGTGACAAGGCCAGATGCAGCTAGCTTCTCCGGTGTGGTGCTGGCAAGGGCATCCAAAAATAACGGCTGGAATGTCCCCGGCCCTCTGGCTGTTTGAGAGGCAACAAGCCCAGCCTCAGCAAACAATTCTAAAGCGCCAACAGCTGCCACTAATGCAGGCGCGACTGCCGCAAATCCACCCATAAGACAGGTCAGAGAACAGCCCATAGCCGTTATCTGCGGCATGAGGTCGGAACCTCCTTTTACACGGGCAATTCGGTTTCCATCTGTTACAAAATCTGTTTCGCCTGTAATGACTACAACAGAGTTATGGGCAGTTGCCAATGATAATGCAGCTGCTTCTGCGTCTCCTACAGAATCACTTGAATCAACTCCTTTTGCCTTAGAACTCTGGCCAGCCAAGGCCATAATCTCAGACGCATTGCCGCGAAGGATTGTCGGTCCCATCTTCAATATATCCTGCGCAACCGCAGCCCGGTAAGGAGTGGCAAAGTGGCCAACAGGATCAAAGACCCAAGGCACATCTGCGTGTCTTGCAGCTGTAATGGCTTTTTTCATTCCCTCGACCCAGGGAGGAGATAATGTTCCGATATTAATGGTCAGCGCACTAGCAATTCTGGCAAAGTCAGCTGTTTCCTCAGGCGCATGAATCATTGCAGGTGAGCCCCCAGCAGCCAGCAGCACATTCGCTGAAAAATTCATCGCAACATAATTTGTTATGCAATGAACCAGAGGGCTTGTCTCTCTAAATTTTCTAAAAACGACGCTCACAGCTTTTCTCACCTTTATAACTGACGCAGGAGAAAGCTGTGGTTCTTTGAAAAGCAAAAACGTTTCCGCCACATTGACTTCCTACGCCAGCATTATCTGGATCAGGTCATAAGGGACTGTCTCAGCCTAGTATTTGTCAGGCACCCCCGTCACTCCTTCAATGTAAAACATCAAGCTGCAGGAAAAGTCAAGTTACACGCAACAAAACGGGAAATAATTTTTCTCCTCTCCCCTTTGTCACTTCAACTAATGTGTTTTTTCTGTGCAATTTTGAACATCAACTGTAATAGTAAATCTGCTTTCGCCACAACCTACAGAAATGAGAGGTATAATGATCTGGCTGGATGCTATTATGTTACCAATTGTTATGACGGCGTGGCTGTTTTTATCTTATGATGCTGTTAACAGACTGTGTCTCAAACGTGGTTGGCCAATGCGCAATGGAATAGGAATGGTCTTATGGATTACTGTAGGTTTTGCTGGTGGGGCCTATATCATGGTCCTGTTTAATGTTATATGAATTATTTTTGTTCCGGTCTGTCAAGAAATCAGATAGCTATATCAAATCATATTTATATACATATGTGTACGATGAGCAAATATACTGGAGAAAGGAATGAGCGTTTTTCAAAATGCCCTGCTTACTGTAGTTTGGCTATTTACAATCATCATGTGTGCAGATTTGTGGACTCAACCTGCAATTGATGGTGATGCTGGACTTGCTGAAAAATTAGGTGGAATTGGCCTTTTTATATCAACTGCAGTCGTCGCGCATTTAGTTATCAAACGTATTTTGAAGACTGAGAAAAAAGAAAACTGACCTGCAGCGGAATAGGCATTAGCTGATGCTCTTGTATTGCTGGCCTTATAAGATATTGGCCATCGAGAATGCTTTCTTACTGATTATTAGCAGTTAGCGAGACTAGTGGATTTTTTGCCTGCACGAGATAATAATTTGAAGATAACGCTAAGCGCGACAGGAGGCATGACTGACAACCGGGGATTGTAGCGGTGATAGTGTCTGGCACGTCAGCAGTTCAGTTCGTTATAGAACTGCTGCGCACATTAGAAGAATCTATTGCGTTTATATGGGTCTATCCTTTCAGCAGCCCCTAGAGGTTACTATTTTCACAGCCTCTTTTTGGGAAAGCCGAGCCAAGCTGATAAGAACCGCTTTGCTAATGCTTCAGATGATAAAAAACCTTGCTCCTACTCGTGTTCCCCGCCCTGCCTCGCCCAGCATGCTGTAACTCTGGCTATGCGCGGTTCGGCTAGAATAAATGATGTCGATATGGTGTAGGCATGAGGTGGACAGGCGGCATCCATGTTAGAAAACGAAGCTACAAGAGATTTGACCTCCACTCTATGTGCGGTGGTTTTACAAACCTTTGGAAATCTATTCTGATAGATGAAGGTTTAATCAATTAGGTTCCCATAGGAAATGCAGGGTGGCCTCAACCTGCTGGCGGTGGATGCCCGCCTTTCGCATCTCAGCCAATTTTTGCGGAGGACGCCTCCAAGAGAGGGGAGAGGCGAGATGCTAGACTTTTCTGATCCCAGAATAACAGATTTAAAGTAAAAGAAAATGCCCAAACGCGGACTATTTTCCATTTTTGAACGCTCATCGATGTATTAAAAAATTCAACTTACCTTTTAAAAAACTGAATATGTTCTCATAACTTGCGACCGACTTTAGCATCTTTAATGGAGACTCAAGTTTTTATCTCTATGACTGATGATACCACATAAAACTAATAATTCAGTAGATGGTTGACTTTGAAAGTCTCGCTCTTAAAGTTAAAATAAGTGAAGGAGGGGGTATGAAATCGTCAAACAAACTACTTTTTACCTTTTTCTTTTTTGGAGTATCTACAGCTTGTTCCGCGGAGGATCTTCTTCAAAACGCTGATGTAGCATATGGCGAATATTTAGCTGGTGAATGTGTGACTTGCCACAGCGCAGATGGCGCTGATAGAGGCATTCCCTCAATTATTGGGCTAGATGCTGAAGGATTTGCATATATTATGCACTCTTACCGAAACAAGGAACTTGATAATAAGGTTATGCAACTCGTAGCAGGCCGACTAGACGACGAGCAAATTGCTTCTTTAGCAGTGTACTTCTCAAAACTTTAAATTGATAACACCATCAAAGAAAACAGAATAAAACATGCATAAATTCATATGTATGAGCCTTTTTGTTTGTGGTTTTTTCGATGTTTTTTAGAATTGTAGTAATTTTACAGTCTTACAACCTGAAAGACAAAGGGAGGGAACATGACTAAGTTTTCACGCAGAAAATTTACCACCGGACTGGCTGCTGGTTCAGCAATTCTTGCTGCACCCTCGATAGCATTTGGCGCACGAGCACGCGTTGTGGTCGTTGGTGGTGGCGCTGGCGGAGCGACAGCAGCTCGATATATCGCGAAGGATAGCAAAGGCGCAATAGATGTCACGCTAGTTGAAGCATCAAAAAGATATTACACATGCTTCTATTCAAATTTATATTTAGGTGGTTTCCGTAACTATGGATCAATTGGCCACAATTATTACGGTCTTGCCGTAAATAATGGGGTAAATGTTGTGCATGAATGGGCAACCTCTGTGGCTAATGGATCAAAAGTGTTAAACGTTGCATCTGGTGGTTCCATTCCATATGATAAGTTAGTTCTTTCACCTGGCATTTCACTTAAATTTGACAGTGTACCCGGATACTCTCCTGCAGTGCAAAGTCGTATGCCCCACGCATGGACATCAGGAACACAAGTCCAGTTATTGCGGAACCAAGTTATGAATATGAAACAAGGCGGCACATTCGTAATGGTGCCCCCGCCTAACCCATACCGGTGTCCGCCTGGCCCATATGAGCGTGTCTCAATGATTGCTCATATATTCAAGCAAAGTAATCCAACAGCAAAAATCGTTATCCTTGATCCCAAACCAAAATTCTCAAAACAGGGGTTGTTTATGGCTGGCTGGGATAAACACTATCCGGGAATGATTGAGTGGATTGATCCAGACACGCATGGTGGAATCAAGGCAATAAACGCCGAAAAAATGGAATTTGAAACTGATCTTGACACGTTTAAAGCTGATGCGGCTTGCGTTGTCCCGGCACAGCAAGCCGGCACCATTGCGATGGCGGCCGGCGTAAACGATGGCGATTGGTGTCCTATCATTCCAGCCTCTATGCAGTCAAAATCTGATCCAAACATTTATGTATTGGGTGATGCTTCTGTTGCCTCATCAATGCCGAAATCTGGATTTTCAGCTAACAGTCAGGCTAAAGTGGCGGCAAATGCAATTCGCGGTGAGCTCACTGGGAGCCGTGTTTTCAAGCCTCGATTTGCAAACACTTGCTGGTCACTTATCGCGACTAACGATGGGATCAAAGTTGGTGCCAACTATGAGGCCGGATCTGAAAAAATCGATGTTGTGGATAAGTTTATCTCACAAGGCGGTGAATCAGCAGATGTTCGCAAAGCTACTTACGTGGAATCAGAGGGCTGGTACAAAGGTATCACCTCAGACATGTTCTCATAAAAACATCATTTTCAACCAGAAAAGGGCAGCTTATTAGCTGCCCTTTTTCAATAATGGGTGATAAAACCTGAAAAACACTTTATGACATGCCTTTGACGGTAACAGCACCGGCACTAGACGGGATAATCAGATTTTTACGTTGAATGTAGTTTTCGAGTAAATCATAAATTGCTGGTCCTTCTGTATCAGGATTAACAGACGCCCACCCCCCAACAACATAGCTTTTATTTGCTTCAATAGGAGCGCCTGTAGGAGTGAACACCATGTTCTGTATTCGATTTCCCATAACTTCTTTTGGCGCACATTCATAAGACAGTCCCCCTACCCGCACCATATCACCCCCCTGCTGATAGTAAGGGTTCGGATTAAACAAATTATCACACACATCTTCCAGCATTATCTTTAACTGCTCGCCAGTCATTTCAGTTCTGTAAACTGCTGGATAATTCATTGCAGTCTGTGAATACATGTCATCTATTGTAATAGGCTGATCGGGAAGCAAGGTTGTACCCCATCTGAAACCTGGACTAAGCGCGATTTCCACGTCACGTTCTTCACGAATAGCATCGCAAATAACGTCATCCCAACTTCCGTTGAAATTGCCGCGGCGGTACAGCAAGCTCCCAGCCTTGCCAATCACACGATTACATTCAGCCTCATAAGGTGCACGCAATTGGCTTATGAGGCTTGTCATTTCTGAATCAGGGCTTATCACATCTGAAAAGACTGGGATAAGCGTTGAACTAGCATCAACAACTTGTCCGCCTTCTACCTTAAGATCAATGCGGCCAAGATATTTGCCATGCGAGCCAGAAGACAGCACAAGCGTCTTTCCGATACGGACTGCCTCAGGCACAGCATCATGTGTGTGACCTGTTAAAATTACGTCAATTCCAGAAATATCCGCAGCCAGCTTTTGATCAACATCAAACCCATTGTGTGACAATAACACGATAATTTCTGCCCCATTATCCCGCGCCTCATCTATATTACTCTGAATTTCATCAGGGCGAATACCAAAGGACCAACCTTCCATCAAATGACTCGGATTAGCAATAGGCGTGTAGGGAAAATGTTGGCCAATCACAGCGACCTTGATACCGCCCCGCTCAAAATAAGCTGTGCTTTGAAAAACACGCTCATCCCATTCTGTATCGAAACAGTTGCTGCCCAGAAAAGGGTAGCCCATCTCATCAACAAGTTCTTCCAAACGTTCTTTGCCTAGGGTAAATTCCCAATGCCCAACCATGGCATCAGGCTTCAAAGCTTTCATAGCTGCCACCATATCCGCTCCCTGAGTTTTCAGTGAGCAATAAGAGCCTTGCCAGGTATCTCCGCCATCGAGCAACAAGACTTTATTATCACCTCGTTCAGCTCGAATGGCTTTAATAAGAGTGGTTGTTCTGTCCAATCCGCCAAGCTTACCATAAGACTTTGCTAAGGACAGGTAATCAACCATGGTGTGTGCGTAGGCAAAAGCGGAACCTGCCGGTATAGAAAAATGATTTAAAAAAGTTTCACCTACAAGGTGTGGAGGAACACCCTCAAAATCCCCTACCCCATAATTTTCTGATGGAGGGCGAAAATAAATAGGCTTTAACTGCCCATGAATGTCTGTGAGATGTAAAAGGGTTACCTGTCCTTTACTCTCAAATTTCAACAAATCATCCTGTGTGAGGCGTTGTTGAGCGGCAGCCCGGGCAAAATTTGGTGTAGCAGCAAAATAGGACGCACTCACAGCGGCCATTTGAAGAAATTCGCGTCGTGAGCGCATATAAGACTCCTGAAGATGTCTTTCGCGTGATCAGATTAAATATGACCTATTGCATTGATTCTAGGTAAGCGATGACGTTTTGCCTGTCCTTTTCTTTTTTAAGACCAGCAAATGCCATTTTGCCACCCTTCAGATATTTTTTTGGGTTTTCCAAGTAGCCATCCAGTGTTTCTGCAGTCCATACAATCCCACTACCCTTAATTGCCTTTGAATATCTCTTAAAACTTTTAACTGAGCCAGCTTCACGGCCAAATAAACCAACCAGATGGGGGCCAGTCTTATTTTTTTCCTTATCCACAACATGGCATGCTTTACACTTTTTGAAGACTTTCTCACCTTTTTCGACGTCACCTGCGTGGGCACCCGTATTTAGAGAGAGGGTCATCAGCAAAATGACAGCTATACGCTTCATTATAATCTCCTTAACTTTGATCTTCTGGCGTCACGTCTATATCACGAGCTTTACCAATCACATTTATGGGCACATCGCAGTTTTTCATGCAAGCAACTCCAGAAATGGGCTGCGCGTCGGGACGCGGATCTGGCAATATAAAGCCATTCTGGTTAGGCATTTCAATCTTGCCAATATTTTCTTGATTGAGCTCAAACTCATCATCAATGATATCATTCATATACAGAAGATAAGCTACAATTTGATAGGTTTCATCTGGGGAAAGCGACTGAGCTTCGCCGAACGGCATTGCCCGATAAATATAATCATACATGGTTGACGCATAAGGCCAGTAGCTGCCAGTTGTCTTTAACGGATCTTGCCCATTCAATGTGCCCTCACCGCCGACCAGAGCCGGCCAGTTGTCAACAGCTTCACCAAAATCGCCATGGCAGGACGCACATAATTCTGCATAAACTTCTTCGCCATCAAAAGCATTGCCTGCTCCAACAGGGGCACCAAGTCCGTCTGGGCGCACATCAATATCCCATCCGGCGACCTGTTTGGCAGTAGCAATCCGACCAAGATTAAACGGTCGCTGGTCGGCAACAGCTTGAGAAGCCGACAATACCAGGGCTAGGAGGGCAGTCGCCAACAGACTAATTTTAGGCACTTTAACCAAGCCGGACATTGTCCACAGTTCCATCCTTATTTACCATCCAGGTGGCAATAGAATTGTTATGATAGATAGAATTTAAACCCCTTTCAGCCTGCAACTGCTGGATCGTTGGCTGAACATATCCTGTTTCGTCAATTGCACGAGACTGGATAAGCATCTCTTCACCATTCCAGTTAAATGGAACTGTAAAGCGTGTTAATGATTTATCAAGTATAGGCCCATGCAACTCAGAAGTTTCCCAGTTTCGGCCACCGTCAAATGAGACATCTACCCTAGTAATCTTCCCACGACCTGACCAAGCCAGACCTTTAAGCAATTGTGTGCCTTTGCTCATAATGGATTTTTCCGGACAAGGAGAAGTCACGACAGATTTTGCATCCATGACCCAAGTGAACATGCGTGCCTTTCCATCTTTCATTAGGTCGGTATATTTCGACGTTTCCTGACGAGCCATATAAGGCATATCACCAAACTCAAGGCGGCGAATCCATTTTACCCACATGTTGCCTTCCCAGCCAGGCACAATCAGACGAGCCGGATAGCCTTGCTCTGGTCGGAGCGCCTCACCATTCATTGCGTAGGCAACTATACAGTCATCCATGATCTTGTCTATTGGGATTGATCGACTCATACCTGCGGAGTCACCACCTTCCGCGAGAACCCATTTTGCACTTGGTTTGACACCAACTTCTTGGCAAATGTCTGACAGGCGAACTCCCGTATACTGAACATTGTGAACCATACCAAAGGTATACTGACAGCCGTTTAGCTGGGCTCCACGCCACTCCATACCGCCATTTGCCGCACATTCCAGAAAATAAAAACGGTTGATTTGTGGAAACCGGCGCAATTCATCAAGTGTTAAAATCAACTCTCTGTCAACTAAACCATTAATCATCAATCGATAATCTGTTGGATTAACCTCAGGCACGCCGCCGTGATGACGCTCAAAACAAAGGCCATTTGGTGTTACAATTCCATCAAGCTCATGAAGTGGAGTGAAGTTCACAGATGATTCTGTGCTGGCTGTGAGCCATTCAACATTACGGCGAATAACATGTGATTCAAATTCAGAAGGCACCCCATATGGGTTAGCATCCACACCAGCGCCCAAATAAGGGGTCCATTCTGGCAGGTTCGGCGGCAGATTATCTGGATTTGCTTCTGATGCTGCTGCGGATCTTAGAACAGACGCTGTGCCAATTGCTGCAGCGCCACCTAATAAGGAGCGTCTTGATAAAGACAGGAATTGTTTGGATTCTGTGGTCATGATGTACCCCAATAATCAATGGCTAGAGGCTTTTTCTGCTAACCAATAGACCTCAACAAACATAAAAAAACCAACCGATGAGGAGAAGTTCAGCAGCAGATTTTGTCATGCAAGCTTCATTTTCTTAGAAGCTGTATACTCCTGACCGCCATCTTCAACCCAAATGAAGTCAAATGTTCCTGCTTCTCTAACTTTAAAAGGAAATACTATAAAGGGGTTTGACGACACTGAAGGGCGCATATCCACTTCAAATACGGTGTTTCCATTAAACTTTGCAGTAAAACTATTTATGATTTTACGCGGCACAATCTTGCCATCGCTATCAACAGCGCGACCACTATGCATGGGGTGCGAAATTAGTGTTTTGATTTCAACCAATTCGCCAACCTCTGCTGTTTTGGGGACTTTTACTCGTGCTTTTACTTTAGCCATCTTCTATCTCCTTAACCGCCACAACCACCAATTGTGACCTTAACTGTGGTATCAGCCTTTGCAAAAGTTCCATTGCTCATTGCAGCAAGCACCGTAACATTTTGTGTCTTGGACAAACGCATTCTTGTAGTCGCTCCACAGGCTCCCATTGCTGGGGTGAAGTTGAACTGAGCCACATCTGGTTCTGGGTTGCCATCAGCAAACACGTAGACTGCTTTTACGTGATCATCTGTTGTCATAGGGCTGTCGATTTCAAAAGCAATTTTCACCTGATTACCGTTTTCAGCGATTTCTGGCATGTCCAAAAAAATTTCTAGATCGCCAATCGAGACACCATTAGTTACTTCTGCCAATCGCCCCGCGACTGCATCTGTTGTTGCAAAGCCAAGCTTTGGTGCCGCAGTTATTGCTGCTGCAGCCCCTAATAAATGTAAAGCATGGCGCCGGGATATTGTAATCATTTTTTGTGCAATCATGTTTAAATCCTATTCAGTTAAACAAGCACCGGAAGATAAATATAAGGAAAAGCATATAACATTAACGTCTGACATAAAAATGCTTTTGTCCATTACTCACCCCCCACCAATAAATATTGACCGAAAAAGGAGTAATTTTGCAACAGTTACTGCCTAATATATGCTTTTTTTTATGTTTTATATCATCTGATACAAGCTGCTTATTGTTGAATATATTCAGACAAGGCCCAGAAAAACATCTCAGCTGACTGATAACCTTCTATTCGTCCAATCTCGTACCCATTCTGGAAAATTAAAAAGGTCGGGGTTCCAGCTACATCTTCCACAATTTCGGGCAACTCAAACTCAACCTCGTTAATGTCAATCCTCCGTAATGGGGCCTGTTTAGCGTATGTTGTCTTATGATATAACGAGCCAATATCTTGCTCCCATGCCTCACAAAATGGGCAATACTTAGAAGTTATAAAAATTAACTCTTTATGGGCGTTCTCTTCTGTTGCAAAACTTAAAGACGCAATAAACATGAAGACACTAAACAGCAGAGATCTTATGTGTCGCACAGATTGAGGCTCCTGTTTGCTACTTACAATGATGAGTCTTCACTGAGCACAATAACTTATCTCACTCGAGCAAAATCACTGGACCTTGTTGATTTTTCTGCGTTATTTGAAACCTCTTGTATTTTCGCGTTACGCAAACTTACACGCAATATACGTCTTACAGCCTCGCTGCGAAGAGAATAGATTACATTGCGTGATTGCCTTGCAGTCTCCACAACATCTGAATTTCTTAACACAGCAAGTTGCTGAGATACTGCATATTGTTGCAATCCAATGAGCTCACAGATTTCAGTAACCGTGTAAGGGCGTACCAGCAAATATTTACAAATAGTTAATCGTACCGGATGTGAAAGGGCGTGATAAATACAGATCATTCGACTGGTCGGGCGGTCTAGCTCAAATTCTGTCTCGAATTTCTGCTCAGTTTTACTTGACATTACGCCTCCTTTCAGGGACCGAACAATTCGGGCTCAACTTGTAGGCATCAAATTTTAATCAGACAAGGTTGTCGCTGAATAAAACATTTGGTCAAGCGGTGTTTACATAATTTTTCCGCCAGGTGAGTAGTGGGTCGATGCGACAGCTATAGTTATTTCAAATTGAAACATACGTGAGCAAGCTTGCATATTTCTTTTAACTTATCTTTACAAACAGGCAGGATTAAAGCTGATAGACCTTGATGAACCTATCATGACCATTTGCCTTCCGACCTAATGGCAATTTGTCAGCCCAGATAACATCTGATTTATACCTTAAAGCAAAAGGTCTCTATTACACCACTTCTTGAAAATGCATTCTCAACAAAAAAAGACTGCCTGCAGGCAGTCTAAGTCTAGAGAAGAGATTTTCTTTCTACTCATTTAACGTCCAAATAAGCTTCCTTTTTATCTGTGGTTTATTCACATAAAGGCAGCGCCCCTTTTCCTTGCGGGCAGTTATTCATTCTTAATGTCTTCAAACACTCTGTAACCAGAAACATTATAGTTTTCTTCAAGAACCTGCTTAGTAAAATATTTGGATATAGATTGCGAGAGGTGCATAAGCTGAGATAATTTTGAGGATGATGGCCTGGACGCTACCTTAATTTCATCACGTCCAGGCTCTTGTTTCCGATCATGCATAAAAAGACGACAGAAATGTGAATGTTTTATGGGTGCAAATCCTTAAAAAGCGAAGTGGGCATTATTCCAGCTTAAGAATCTATGGATATTTCGTGGACAATATCCGCCTGATAAGCAATTTCTTTTGGCATGAGTGAATTTGGAAGTTTGGATAGCTCTGATAGCGTTTTCCTTACAGCTTTCATATGCACCTCATCATCATATTCCCAGATAGATAAAACTTCGGTTTTATTTCGCTGTGACAGAGCCATTTTACACCTGCATTTGTGTCCAGCAGCCTTAAGCATATCTGGCACAGTTTTGCCTATTTGAAGGAACATTGCAGCATGCTCCTCATTTTGAAACGTGCGCACAGTTACTCTGATTATACTCATGCAGACCTCCTACAACTGCTATATTGACGTCATTGAGTAAAAAAGCCCCGCGCACGCCAAAAAGATACACATTTATGATTCTGTAAAATTTTTTAAATGTCGAGCTTTCGAGGAAAAAAATGTTAGGGTAACTGATATGGTCGACTAACGGGCAAAAGTTTTTGGCACCCCGACGGTGCCCTAGCCAACTTGATACAAGTTTACGTCAAGAAAAAAGTCGTTGAAATGCAATGATTTCAACGACTAAGAATGGTGAGCGGTACAGGATTCGAACCTGTGACCCAGTGATTAAAAGTCACTTGCTCTACCAACTGAGCTAACCGCCCGCAGGTCCGACTTGCGGATAGGCTTGGTATACTGACCTCAACCTAGGCTGTAAAGCATTTTATGCAGCTGATTTTCCATCATACAGATGATTATTCCTAACCAGAATTAATCTGATCTCAGCTGTTTTCATCCGAAAATGCCTCTGCCATATATTGGCTGACTTCAATCGGCACAAACGAGCTAATATCTCCGCCATAGCGCGCTATTTCCTTGACTAAAGAGGAGGCTACAAAATGCTGGCTTTCTGATGCGGTAAGAAAAACAGTTTCCAAATCAGATTTAAGCCGTTTATTAGCGCTTGCCATCTGAAATTCATACTCAAAGTCAGAAACCGCACGTAACCCTCGGATAATAAATGACGCGCCTTTTTGTCGGGCAAAATCAGTCAAAAGCCCAGTGAAGCTCTCGACCTTTATATTTGATATGCCTTTCGCTTTTTGTTGAATATGTTCAACTTGTTTTTGAACGAAGCTCAACCTTTGTGATAAAGAAAAAAGAGGCGATTTTCCGCTGTTCTCAGCAACTCCGATAATGAGTTGATCACAGATATGACTGGCGCGCTCGATCATATCAATATGACCTAAGGTCAACGGATCAAATGTCCCTGGATAAAGGCCTATATGAATAGTCATTCTTTCGTCTGCTCCCCACTGAACCCATCTGTTTCAGCATCCTGTGGCTCACCTGATGTTTTATTGTCTTCTGTATCGTGGGCGTCGTCCACATCACGGATGATCCCGACCGAAACAACCTTTTCTTCACCATCAACTTCAAACAATCTAACACCTTGTGTTTTACGTCCAGCAATACGTATTACATCGCCCTCACCGCCATCAACACGGATGCGGATTACTTTTCCAGCGTCAGTAACGAGCATCAATTGGTCTTCTGCAAAAACCGTGAAAGAGGCAACAACAAGTCCGTTTCTGGCTGAAGTTTCAATATTTGCAACCCCCTGCCCGCCACGGCCTGCTTTTCTATATTCTCCAACTGAGGTTCGTTTACCATATCCATTCTCAGTTATTGACAGGACGAATTCCTGTTCCGGATCGCGAATGACACACATAGATACGAGCTTGTCATCATTGAGCAGACGCATTCCGCGCACGCCAACCGAATTTCGGCCTCTGAACAGCCTGACATCTTCTGCTGCAAACCGTATAGCTTTGCCCCTTCGTGAGGCCAGCAAAACATGATCAGATGGCTGACAAGGCAGAACGCCAATTAAACTGTCATCCGCTGCCAGTTTCATGGCGATTTTGCCATTCCGCATTATATTGGTAAAATCGGATAACAGATTACGCCGTACTGACCCGTTTGCAGTTGCAAACATAATATTGAGACTGTCCCAACTATCGGCATCCTGTGGCAGTGGCATAACTGTCTGGATTGTTTCCTCCGGCGCGATGGGCAGCAAGTTGACCATAGCCTTGCCCACTGATTGCGGCGAAGCTTCAGGAAGTTTGTAGCATTTTAGTTGATAAACCATTCCTGTTGATGTGAAAAATAAAATAGGCGTATGAGTATTGGCTACAAACAGGCGGGTAACAAAATCCTCATCCCGTGTCTTCATACCTGTGCGCCCTTTGCCACCCCTGCGTTGAGCCCGATAATCTGACAAAGCTACCCGTTTTATATATCCCCGGTGACTGACCGTTACCACCATGTCTTCTTGCTGGATCAGATCCTCATCATCCTGATCAGCTGCAGCATCTGAAATTTCCGTCCGTCGCGCTTCATCTAGCCTGTCATGGGTTTCCTGCAATTCTGTCAGAATAACATCGATTAACCTGTCATTGCTTGAAAGGATTGCTAAGTAATCTGTGATTTGATCAGCAAGTTCCTCGGTCTCCTGAGCTAATTTATCTCGTTCCATGCCCGTAAGACGTTGCAGGCGAAGCTCTAGAATCGCTCTTGCCTGAGCTTCCGACAACTTATAATAACCATCTACCACCGCGTGGCCGGGATCATCAATGAGCGCAATAAAAGTCTCAACATCTTGCGCAGGCCAAGCTTTGGCCATAAGGTCTGAGCGAGCTTCCTCTGCTGTTGGTGCCCTCTTTATCATCTCAATGATTTCATCAATCGAGGCTAGGGCGACCAGCAGACCTGCCAGAATATGCGCTCTGTTCCGGGCCTTATCCAACAAAAACCGTGTTCGCCTCGTTACCACCTCCTGACGAAACAGACAAAAGGCGTTCAGCACATCTCGAAGGCTCATCTGTTCAGGGCGCCCATTATTCATCGCCAGCATATTGACAGCAAAACTGGTTTGAAGCCTTGTATGGCGGTATAGCTGGTTTAAAACCACATCACCTGCGCTATCCCGTTTTATCTCAATGACAATCCGCATGCCTTTACGATCTGACTCATCACGGATATCAGAAATCCCCTCAATTGTCTTTTCACGTACTAGCTCGCCAATTCGTTCAAGCAGTTGCGCTTTGTTTACCTGGTACGGGATTTCGGTTACAATAATTTGCTCACGATCTCGCGTAGTTGCCTGCACTTCTGCCCTGGCCCGCATCATCACAGACCCGCGCCCTGTGCTGTAGGCGTCTTTGATCCCTTCCCGACCCATAATCAGCGCCCCGGTAGGGAAATCAGGACCTGGCACAATCTCACGCAGCTCTTCATCACTCATCTCAGGATTACGGATCAGCTGCATACAGGCGCGGATAACCTCACCCGGATTATGGGGCGGGATATTGGTCGCCATCCCCACAGCGATCCCCCCTGCCCCGTTCACCAGCAAATTCGGGAATTCAGCAGGTAAGACTGACGGTTCCTGCTGGGTTTCATCATAATTTGGAATGAAATCAACAGTATCTTTATCAATATCCCTCAACAGCGATTCTGCAGCTCGGGCCAAACGCGATTCTGTATATCGCATCGCCGCGGCCGGATCCCCATCAACAGACCCGAAATTCCCCTGCCCGTCGACCAAAGGCACACGCATTGAAAATTCCTGCGCCATCCGGACCATTGCTTCATAGATGGAACTATCGCCATGAGGGTGATAATTACCCATCACATCCCCGACAATACGGGCAGATTTACGCGGCGGTTTGGACCAGTCATAATTGCCT
>CABYOG010000015.1 GCA_902520575.1 uncultured SAR116 cluster alpha proteobacterium | reverse complement strand
GCGCTTCTACCATTCATATTTCCAGCCGCCTTGCCGCAGAAATTAAAAGGCTGCCCAATCAGCCAGCAGTTATTAGCCTTGTTGGCTATCATGAACCATCTGCTGTTTTTCATCTTGGCCGTGATATTCTGCTGCTGAATGCAGATCAGGCGGCTGTGTTCATGGCTGATTCAAAAGATGGTCTCGCTGTGGTTGAAAAATCAAAACGGGAAGTTTTTATGGGTTTGGCTGATAAGTTAGGCCTGAAGCTGGTCAGCTCAGCTCGTATCAGTGGGTTCACTATTTCGCGTGGCCGGGACATTGAACTGATCTTATATCAGCGCTCCAACCCCTGAGAAACGTTGTAAGTGTGCGCCTCATTGACCTTGAAGGGCTCAGCCGGTATAGCATGTCACCTAATTACTTCATTTAGATTGTATTTAAATTTAGTGGGCCAAAATCATAATGCCACAAACAGTCCCTCCAGATATTTCTGTTCTTGTGCCTGTAATGAATGAACAGGGAAATGTCAGGCCGTTGATTGACGAAATTGCAGCTGTGTATGCAGGTAGGTCTTTTGAGATTATCTATGTGAATGACGGCAGTGATGACGGCACAGCCGATGAGCTAGAAAGAGCTGCCGCTGCTGTCAAACAATTGCAGGTCCTAACCCATGAAAGACGCACGGGCCAGTCTGCAGCTTTGCGCACAGCCCTGTACCGGGCGCGTGCACCACTGATCGCTGTTCTGGATGGTGATGGTCAGAATGTTCCCTCTGACCTGCCTGCTCTTGAATCTGCCTTGCTGAATATCCGTCCTGCCCAGGGGATGGCTGCCGGCGTGCGCGTGGCGCGCAAAGATACTGGCATTAGGAGGTGGGCATCTGCCTTTGCCCGATCTGTCCGCCGTGCACTGCTTGGTGATGATCATCCAGACAGTGGCTGTGGTATAAAGATCGTCGATCGTGACCTGTTTATGCGCCTGCCTTTTTTCAACCATATGCACAGATTTATGCCGACCCTTATCCGGGGTGAGGGTGGTAGGGTTGTGGCGGTTCCTGTCGCTCATCGTGCGCGTATGGCCGGACAGTCTAAATACGGCATTCTTGACCGCCTTCTTGTTGGGATTATAGATCTGTGTGGGGTGATCTGGCTGATGCGCAGACGTGCTGATCCCGGACATGTGACTGAACATTCGCCACCCCAAAAATCAAAATCACGCGAAGGCAGAAAACCCTCAGCAAAAGCTGCGGCTGCAGTCAGACAAAAATCTGCACAGGAGGGTTAAACATGCTGGATGCAATCTCATCTATCATTGGTGAAACTGCGCTGTTGCTTGGGCGGGGTCTGCTCACGATTCTACCCTTTTTGCCAGAATCCTTGGCGACACGCCCAGAACAGCTGATGATTATTATTGGCTTTGGAGGTCAGGGCCTATTTGCTATGCGGTTTATTATACAGTGGCTTAAATCTGAAGGTGAAGGCAGATCTGTGATCCCGCTGGCCTTCTGGTATTTTTCGATCGGTGGGGGGCTGGTCCTGTTTTTATATGCTTTATGGCGCAAGGATCCTGTAATTATCTGTGGGCAGGGGCTGGGACTGTTTATCTATCTGCGCAATTTGTATCTGATTTATCGTGAACGCCAGCAGGCCTGAATCTGCCTACAAGCATGTCTCGCCCATCGCCAGAATCAACTGCCAGTCCTCTTCTGATACAGGCACAACGGACAATCGTGATTGTCTGACAAGGGCCAGCCCAGCCAAACGGGGTTCAGCTTTGATATCTGCCAGACTGACAGGTTTCTGCATATCCTTGATAGCCCTTACAGTAACCATACCAAAACGGCCTGTTGGGTCGGTAGGATCCAGATGCCAAGTTTTGATTACTTCTACAATACCAACGATACGCTTTTCATTAACAGAGTGATAAAAAAACCCCAGGTCGCCAACCTGCATAGCTTTCATGTTATTGCCAGCCTGATGGTTACGTACACCATCCCAGCCTTCCCCTTCGTCTCCTTTTGCGAGCTGGTTCTGCCATGACCATGTTCCTGGTTCTGATTTAAATAACCAATATGCCATTACCGCGCCTTTCATTTCTCAAACTTAATTTGCCCTGCCGCTCATTCCTGTCCGGCTTGCCGGGATAGCAACGCTGAGATCCGGGTGTGAATATCTACATCGCCATTCACAATATCATCTACCGCAAAACATATTGGCAGTTCAACGGACTCATATTTTGACCTTGCTTTTAATATTGATGCTGAAAATCGTCCTTCTGCAAGTGATGTGGGTAAAGGCTTGCCGCTGCCCAGAGCAAAGCCAAAGGCCATATTGCGTGAATGTGGTCCAGAACAGGATAAAACCAGATCTCCCATCCCAGCCAGGCCGGATATGGTGTGACTTTCTGCACCCAGCTGGCTGGCCAGACGTGCTGTTTCTGCAAGCCCTCTTGTGATCAAACCGGCTCGGGCATTATCACCAAGACCCTGGCCTGCACAGATCCCAGCAGCAATAGCTATGACATTTTTGACCGCGCCGCCCAATGCCGCTCCGATCATATCACTGCCCTGATACAGCCTCAAACTGCTTGCTGAAAAGTGCGCCGCAATCTGCGCAGACAACGTAGCTGTGTCGCTTGCCGCCAACAGCGCAGTAGGTAGATCCCTCAGGACTTCATCAGCGAAGGATGGGCCGGTTAACATGGCCAGTGGGCGGCCGTTCAGATGGGGGCGGGCATATTCAGGCAGAAACAGCCCGCCTTTATGTGGATCTGAGACCAGACCTTTTGCGCAGAGCACAACTGGTGTGCCAACAGGGGCAAAGGAGTTGATTGTTTTGAAACTCTCCTCATGTGCCGATACAGGAAGCACAAGATAAATCACATCAGCTGTCTGAAGACAGCGTGTATTATCTGTCACCTGAAAGCTGTCTAGTCCAATGACTTTAGGTAACTGGCGGATATGGCCAGTGGCAAGTTCAGCAGCCGTCTGCTGCGATCGAACTAGGATCTGGCAGTTAAGAGCGACGTTTTTGCGCAATTGATGGGTAAGGGCTGCCCCCCAGCTGCCACCCCCCATAATGATGATCTTTTGCGTTTTTATCATATTGCCCAACGTGTTAATCTCGTTCTGAACTTTAACAGTCTTTGTTCGGATAACAAACTTTGCTTATTAATTGCGCACACCGCGGCCTGGCGGCGGCGGCGCGGCCTCATCCAGAGGCCAGCGGGGACGCGGCACAAAGGCAAAAGAGCTGGTTTTGCCTGCTATTTTATATTCATGTCCAACCCATGCGATCATAGCCCCATTATCTGTGCAGAGCGCTGCAGGGGGAATAAAGACTTCAAAACCATGCTCATTAGCTAGCGTCTTGAGCGCTGTACCGATTTGTTGATTTGCGGCCACACCGCCTGCAATGACCAGACGGCGTTCATTCTGGGACTCGGCAAAACGAACCAGTGCTTGTTTTACCCGATCACACAGGCTGACCGTAATTGCCCTTTGCAAGCTAGCCGCAAAGTCATTCACATTCTCATTGCCTGCCGCCACTGCCTGAGCCCATTTTTGCGCAACAGCTGTTTTCAGACCAGAAAATGAAAAATGGCAATCTGGCTTACCTTTGCGCGGATAGGGTAGGCGGACAGCTGAAGCATCGCCTGTCCTAGCGGCAGCCTCAATCGCAGGGCCGCCTGGATAGCCAAGGCCCAACAAAGCTGCACCTTTGTCAAAGACCTCACCTGCTGCATCATCCATGGTTGTGCCCAGGCGCTCATAATGGCCTAGGCCTAGTACACTTAGCAGTTGTGTATGACCGCCCGACACCAGCAGCAATAGATAGGGGTAGGCAATATTATCGGTAAGCCGGGCGGTCAGCGCGTGCCCTTCCAGGTGGTTTATAGCAAAATAAGGTATACCCAAGGCAGAGGCCATCGCTTTGGCTGTCATTGTACCGACCAGTACTCCACCGATAAGTCCCGGCCCACCTGTGGCCGCAATCCCGTGCAAATCAGTTAATTGGCATCCGGCATCTTTGCAGACAGATTCGATCACTTTATCGATTACATCCAGGTGCTGACGGGCGGCGATTTCTGGCACAACACCGCCATGTTCAGCATGCAGCGCAGCTGATGAGGCAACTTGCTGAGCTAAAATTGTCCTGTCTGAACGCACAATTGCCGCGGCGGTTTCATCACAGCTGCTTTCAAGACCAAGAATAAGGGTCTGTGGTTTTGTCATCCTGCGGTAATAGCCCAAATGACAGACAGCGTAAATGGGTGTTGCCCTGTGTTCTGGCTGTTTGATTTGTTCCAGTAATTATTCTTTTGGTTGGTGGGAAAGAATGTTGCTTTTCAACTGGTTCTGGTTTTACCCTTTCAGAGCGAAAAAATTGGAAAGTAAAGCAGATTCTGAAACACACAGCATTGCATGATTTGCATAAGGAACGCGAGGCAAAACTGGCGCCGTTCGCCGGATTTGATATGCCCTTATATTATCGTTTGGGCGCGCTGAAGGAACATCTGTTCTGTCGTGAACAGGCGGCTATTTTTGATGTCAGCCACATGGGTCAGATAGAGATACAAAACCCGTCTTTACCTGCAGACAGTGCTGCCGAGACAATCTTATCAGTATTAGAACAGCTTATCCCTGCTGATCTGCTCTCACTGACTGTTGGATGGCAACGCTATGGGTTGTTGCTGACACCGGAAGGTTGCATTGCGGATGATCTTATGGTCATGCATATGGGCGATCATATCCGCCTGGTGGTTAATGCGGCCTGTGTTCAAAAGGATATGGATTATCTGCGTGGTCACTTTGAAAACCGCCTGCCTGTAACCCTCACGCAATTGCCGCGGGCGCTTGTCGCTGTTCAGGGGCCAATGGCGGAAGGGGTTCTGTCTGAACTGATTGCTGGGTTAGGAGATTTGGCTTTCATGCAGCTGGGGCACTTTTCCTTTGACGGGCATGAGGTTCAGATTTCACGTTCTGGTTATACAGGTGAGGATGGATTTGAGGTCAGTCTGCCAAATGCTGCTGCACGTTCATTTGTCGACGCAATATGTGCGACCGGTAAAGCGGAATTGGCTGGTCTTGTTGCCAGAGACAGTCTAAGGCTGGAAGCAGGCTTGTGCCTATATGGACAGGATATGGATGAAAGTGTTTCGGCAATGGATGCTGGGCTGGGCTGGGCGGTTGGCCGAGCGCGCCGATCAGGGGGCGAACGGGAAGGCGGATTTCAAGGTGCAGAAAGAACGTTGGCAGAATTCGAAGGCGGCGCTGCATGGCGGCGGGTTGGCGCTCGGTCCCACACAAACAGGCCTGTGCGCACGGGATCACAGATATTTGCAGAGGAAACAGGAACAAAAGCTATCGGCAGTGTGACCTCTGGCTCACCTGCCCCATCTGTCGGCTGTCCTGTTGTGATGATGCGGCTCAAAGGCACATATGAAATCTCTGTAGGAGGTGTTGTCTGGGCAGATGTCAGGGGGCGGCGCATTGCGCTGACAATTTGCAACATGCCTTTTTTTGCACACCGCTTTAAACGATAAAGGAGGATAGCATGGTAAAATATTCAGAAGATCATGAATGGGTAAAGCTTGAGGGAGATGTGGTTACTGTTGGTATTACAGATTTTGCTCAAAATGAGCTGGGTGACATTGTGTTTGTTGAACTGCCTGAGCCGGGGACAGCTGTGTCTGCAGGTGGTGATATGGCAACAGTGGAAAGTTTTAAGGCAGCGTCTTCTGTTTATGCGCCGCTAAGTGGTGAAGTTGTTGAAATCAATGACACGCTTGAAGCTGACCCGGCGCAGGTCAATACAGATCCCATGGGCGATGGCTGGTTTGTAAAAATAAAAATTGAAGACCCAGCTGCTTTTGACAAGCTATTGGACGAAGACGCTTACAAAAAGCTCACGCAGTAGTTTGCAGGTCTTCTAAAAAGAAAAAAGAAACCTATATCGAGTAATGTGAAAAATACATCCCCAAAAATCAGTTTGAAAGATAGATATTATGACGAGGTACCGATCACTAGAAACTGATGCACAAGAGCAGTTTGTCTCGCGTCACATAGGCCCGCCCCGCACTGATATTAATCAAATGTTGACCGCAATCGGCTTTGATGATCTTGAACAGATGACGAAGGCAATTGTACCGTCTAATATTCTCATGGGAAGGGATATGGCGCTAGCGCCGGCTATGAATGAGGAAGCTCTTCTGTCCCATATGCGCGCCCTCGCCGCTGAAAATACTGTGTTTACCTCTCTAATAGGTCAGGGTTATTATGGCACGTTCACGCCACCTGTTCTTTTGCGTAATATTTTGGAAAATCCTGGCTGGTATACAGCCTACACACCTTACCAGCCTGAAGTCAGTCAGGGACGGCTGGAAGCACTGCTGAATTTTCAGACTATGGTTTGCGACCTAACTGGGCTGGATATGGCAAATGCCTCTCTTTTGGATGAAGCAACAGCTGCCGCAGAGGCAATGGCTGTCGCTAGACGTGTGAGCAAATCTTCCGCAAATGTATTTTTTGTTGATGAAGCCTGCCACCCTCAAACGATTGCCGTGATTGAGACACGAGCAGAACCGCTGGGCTGGCAAATCAAAATTGGAAGTCCTGTAAAAGAGTTCATTGCTGAAGAAGCGTTTGGCGTGCTTTTGTCCTATCCGGCATCAACGGGTGAGATTGATGATTTTTCTACCCTGACTGAGCAAGCCAAGTCGGCAGGGTGTTTTTGCGTCATGGCCTGCGATCTGCTAGCGTTGACATTACTGAAATCTCCAGGTGAACTTGGTTCGGATATGGCTATTGGCTCTGCCCAGCGTTTTGGTGTGCCAATGGGTTTTGGCGGCCCTCATGCAGCCTTTATGGCAACAGCTGACCGGCATAAGCGGGCTTTACCTGGCCGGATTATAGGCGTATCTGTGGATGTTGCTGGCCAGACTGCTTATCGTTTGTCCCTGCAGACGCGTGAACAGCATATAAGGCGCGAAAAGGCGACCTCCAATATTTGTACAGCTCAGGCTTTGCTTGCAGTGATGGCATCTATGTATGCGGTCTGGCACGGTCCTGATGGGTTGAAAGCTATTGCTGAACGTGTAAACAGGCTGGCCTGTATTTTTGCTGATGGTGCGCGTGCAACAGGCTTGTCCGTCACCAGTGATTATTTTTTCGATACAGTTCACATAGAAACAGACAAAGCAGATGAAGTGATGGAGGCTGCTGTTCGGGCAGGCTTCAATCTGCGCCGCACCACAAGAGGTGTTAGCTTGTCCTTTGATGAAACATCTAATGAACAGGTCGTCAGGACCTTATGGCAGATTTTTGGCATTAATGCAGATTTTGAAACCTGTGACCAAAAACGCCTCGGGTCTGTGCCACTGCCTCTTGACCGGCAGTCTGATTATCTGACCCATCCTGTATTTCATAATTATCGTTCGGAGACGGAAATGATGCGGTACCTGCGTCATTTGGCAGATAAGGATCTTGCCCTAGACAGAACCATGATTCCGCTTGGCTCCTGCACGATGAAGTTGAATTCAGCTACTGAGATGATGCCCATAAGCTGGGCTGAATTTGCAGATATTCATCCCTTTTGTCCTGCTGAACAGGCCGCTGGCTATCACAGTATGATCGACACACTCTGTTCTGATTTGTGTGAGATTACAGGATATGACGCGGTTTCCATGCAGCCCAATTCAGGCGCGCAAGGGGAATATGCGGGGATGATGGCGATTCGTGGCTATCTGACTTCTATAGGTCAGGCTAGCCGGAATGTTTGCCTGATCGCTTCATCTGCACATGGTACAAATCCAGCCTCAGCGCAGATGGCTGGGTTTACTGTTGTTGTTGTTGCCTGTGATGAAAAGGGAAATATTGATCTGGATGATCTCAAGGAAAAAATCGCTGAGCATGCGGACAGTATAGCCGCAATCATGGTGACTTATCCGTCAACACATGGTGTGTTTGAAACAGCTATTGCCGAGGTATGCGGCATGGTTCATGACGCTGGTGGTCAGGTCTATCTGGACGGTGCTAATCTGAACGCTCAGGTCGGGTTGGCCAGGCCAGGTAAATATGGCGCAGATGTCAGCCATCTGAACCTTCATAAAACCTTTTGTATTCCTCATGGCGGCGGGGGCCCGGGCATGGGCCCTATTGGCGTGCGTTCTCATTTGACCCCTTTTCTACCTCAGCATATTAATAAAACAGGAACAGCTTCTGTTTCTTGTCAAATTGCAGCTGCGCCATTTGGATCGCCTTTGATTTTGCCAATATCCTATGGTTATATTCGAATGATGGGGCCAGATGGGCTGAAACAGGCCAGTCAGGTTGCGGTTCTAAGCGCAAACTACGTTGCTGCCAGTCTTGAGGGCGCATATGATATTCTGTATCGAGGGGCAGGTGGCTTCATTGCGCATGAGGTCATTATTGATATTCGGCCGTTCAAACAGGCTATCGGCATTGATGCAGAGGATATTGCCAAGCGGCTTATTGATTATGGGTTTCATGCCCCGACTATGAGCTTTCCTGTGCCGGGAACACTAATGATTGAGCCAACCGAAAGTGAATCCAAAACAGAACTGGATAGATTTATCCAGGCCATGTTGCGTATTCGTGATGAAATCCGCCAGATTGAAGACGGAAAGTGGCCAGCTGATGACAACCCTCTTGTTAATGCCCCTCATACAGCAGCTTTTGCGCTGTCAGACAGCTGGGCTCATCCCTACAGCCGGCAAGAGGGATGTCTGCCTATTTCTGGACAGGCAGCGTATAAATACTGGCCGCCTGTTTCGCGGGTCGATAACGTCTATGGTGACCGGTACCTGATTTGCACCTGCCCGCCGCTTTCCTCATATAGTGAGGTTGCTGAATAGCACAGAGGGCAGTTTTGTAAAGGCTGTCATGCGAACATCAGTTCTGACTTTACATCCAGTGATGAGCTGTGAGATGAAAGCGCTATGATCGACCGCTCGCAAACAGATTTGTCAACGGCACCTATTGTTCTTGCCAGCCGCAAATCCAAATTGGCAATGGCACAGACGGAGGAGGTGCGCCGCTCCATACTGCCTGTCCCAGCCAAAATTTTGGGCCTGTCTACCACAGGTGATGAGGTGCTTGACCGCCCGCTGTGGGATGTTGGTGGTAAGGGTGTTTTTATCAAGACACTGGAAACCGCGCTGTTGGATGGGCGTGCAGACGCCGCGGTTCATTCACTCAAAGATATGGAAACACACATTGCTCTCGGTACAGAGATAGCGGTTGTTCTACCTCGTGAGGACAGGGGAGATGCGCTCGTCGGACCTTATCGTACAATTGATGAGTTGCCGCTAGGTGCACGTATAGGCACAGCCTCTGTGAGGCGGGCGGCCTGCCTGCGCCATCATCGCCCGGATCTGGAAATTGCGTTGCTACGTGGAAATGTGAACAGCCGCATAGCCCGGCTAGCCGAAGGAGAATTTGCAGCCATCATCCTAGCTATGGCAGGGTTGAACCGGCTTCAGCTTGAATGTGACTATCACCGTCTGGATGAGAAGATTATGCCAACAGCTGCCGCCCAGGGTGTGATTGCCGTACAAATCAAATCGTCTGGGAGCCGAGCAGATGCGGTAAGGGCTTGCCTCGCTTCCGCCCATTGTGCAGAGACAGCAGATTGCATCACTGCTGAAAGAGCGGTTCTTGCTGCTTTGGACGGGTCCTGCCGCACCCCTATATCGGCTATGGCTGATTTGGACGCTGCAGGCAGATTATCGCTATCAGCAGCGGTGTTATCTGCTGATGGGCAGCAGAAATTTGCAGCTGAGGCTGAAGGCAGTCGCGAACAGGCAAAACAGATCGGTACGGAACTTGGACAGCGCTTGCTACAAATGTGTGGCGGCAAAGCCTTCCTTGCCTGATGATCTGGCCTGATAGTAGCCATACTCAGCTAACAGCTTCAGGAGGCTTTAAATGATCATCTGTCTGCGCCCCCAGCCTGACTGTGATGCGGATGTGGCAGAGCTGACAAGGCGGGCTGTGCAGTCAGTGGCCTTGCCTATGCTGCAGGTAGCTTATCTGTCTGGGCCCCCTGTGCAGTTCAGCAGCGCAGACCAGCCTGGCGATTATCAGGGCATCATCATAACTAGCAAACACGCCAGTCGCTATCTTGCAGATCAGCCAGATGCCTCATCTGAATTGCGCTGTCTGCCCGTATGGTGTGTGGGCAGCGGAAGTGCAAATATCTTGCGACAGGCGGGGTTTGCAATCGCTTATGGGGGCAAGGGCAACGCGGCTGACCTTGCTGATCAGGTTTGCCAACAGCGGGTAGCTGGCCCCTTTCTGTGGTTGTCTGGCCGGGATGTTCATCTGGATATGACAGCTCGTCTAAAGGCTCAGGGGATCATGGTGAAAAGGCAGGTTGTCTATCGTGCAGACGGGCTGCTCACCCCTCATCAGGTGGTCCAGGATCATTTGCTGTCTGAACAACCAGCAGCCATAATTGTCTTTTCAGCGCGGACGCTCGAACAGTTTCAGCTGTGGCTGGCTGAATTTGTCCCGACAGCAAAACCGGTTCAGCTAACAGTTCTTGCAGCCAGCGCAGCCCTAGCAGAACAGGCGCGTGCAGCGGGCTATCCAGCCTTTGAGGCAGACAGCCCTGCCAGACAGGCGGTTCTGCAGTTGTCTGTAGATTGGTTTCAGCAGAAATTTGTAAAAAAAGCTCACAAAAATTGACCTTAAAGCCCTCTGCAGGGATAATCATATGGTATAAATGCGTCCTTGATTATTCAGCAGAGCTGCAGTGCAGATGGTTTTAAAACGGACCTCTAGTAAAAAGACAAACAGTCAGAAGGCAAAAACAAAACAGCACTCTGCTGCTGAGACCGTTATTGAAGGCCAGCTTGCCGCTGCGCCTGCTCTGGACAGACTGCGCCAAATATCACCTCTGACTTTGGTGCTGATTTGTGCGGTGATTTTGACCCTTGGCTTGTCCCTATGGCCCTATCTTGCCCCACTTTTTATTCCGTCGTCAGATGATCGCTGGCAGGCAGATATGGAAATAAGGATCAGTCAACTTAATACAGATATGCAAATGCTGTCTGAACAACAGGCGGCATTGACGGGTGAGTTGCAGGCGGTTCAGGATAATCTTTTTGACCTTGATCACCAGATAGAAAATACCTCTAGTTCGGTTGCTAAGTTTAGTGATGAGTTGATTAAAGCTATCGAAAGAATTGATTCGCAATCTGCTCTTGTGGCTGAAAAGCTGGCCGCATTGAACAGCTTTGGGTCTGAACAGGAAATATCTGCTCAGCAAGCTGACAGCATGGCCTCATCTGACACGCAGCCAAAAGCAGACAGCCTTCTACAACATTTGCCTGAACTGGCTGTGCCCAATTTATCTCTGCCTTCTATATCTGGCTGGTGGCAAGATGTATCAGAATGGTTTGGCAGCTTGGTTTCTGTTGAACGGGTGCAGCCAGGTCAGGAGCAGCAATGATTCGACTGCTAGCATTTTTAGGTTTTTGCGTGTTGACCGCGCTTATTGCCAGCTGGCTTTCGGCACAGCAGGGTGTGACGGTCATTAACTGGCTGGGCTGGCGGGTTGAGATGATGACAAGCTTGCTGGTCACAGGTCTTCTAATAAGCTTTGGAGCACTCATCCTGATTGTTAAATTATTGGTTGGTGTGCTCAGCTGGCCGTCCTGGCTGGGATATAATTGGCGGGCCCGTCGTCGTCGTCGCGGTGATGAGGCGCTTGGGCAGGGCATGGTGGCTTTTGCTGCAGGTGATATGGCAGAGGCACGGAAGTTAGCCCGACGGGCAGAACGGTTGCTGGGGCAAGGTGTATTGCCTGATTTACTCTCTGCGCAGACGGCTCATGCCACTGGAGATGACAGGGCTGCGAAGCGTTATTTCAAATCCTTATCTGTAAAGCCTGGCACAGCCTATTTTGGACATCTGGGATTGATGCGATTGCACCTGGATCAGGGTGAAATTGAAAAAAGCTGTATGGCAGCCCGTGCAGCCCTAATCATAAAGGCAGATTCAACACCTGCGAATCTGGTCTTGCTGTCAGAGGATTTAAACCGTAGGAACTGGAAATCAGCTCTTCATCGGCTTGAGGGATTACTCTCACCCAAGAACAGCTTCTTCAAAGAAACTGGCAGCCAGAAAAACACCCTACCTTTGCTACCGTCTGATACGGCACATTTTCGCGCTGGCCAGCTGAATAAGCCCGAATTGCTGGCAGCCCATCTGTGCTTGCGTTTGGCTGAACAGCAGAAAGATGACAAGGGCCGGCAATCTTATTTGACAAAAGCTCTTGATTGGTCCCCGTCTTTTCTTGAAGCAATTGTCAGGCTGTCCCAATTAGAGGCTTCCTCTTCTTCGCGCAAAGCATTAAAACGTTTGGAGACCGCGTTCAAGGCGGTCCCACATCAGCGTCTAGCTAATCAGATAGCAGAAGTGTCTGCGGATAATGACGGCCATTTTGTTGCCCGCCTATCTGGCCTTGCTGAACAGGCGGTAAATAAGGATGAAGCCCGCCTGATTGTTGCGGAAGCTGCTCTAAAAAGGGGGATTTGGGCATCTGCCTCTTCTGCTTTGCAAGCGGTGTCACAAAAGGGCCATTCAAATCAGTATTTTCTTCTTAATGTGGAACTGGCTGATAAGCGGGCAGAGTCACTAGGGCAGTTTCTAGATGATGAATCCGCTGCTGAACGTGAGAAAGCGCTGCTTGCAGCTGTCCATGCGCCGCGAGCCAGTCGTTGGGAATGTGGTGCTTGTAGAACCATTGTCTCACAATGGCAGATGGACTGCCCATCTTGCAAGATCATTGGCCAGATTGATCTGCTTGCCCCTCAGATAGCTAAGTAAGTGAGCTTACTGGCAAAAATCATTTTCAGTTGCATAAATATTGTCAGAATTGCATTTGATTTGTAAGATGACATTCGTTCGGTGTAAATGGGCAAATTTAGAGGCCTGAGGCGCCGGAAACAATGAATTGTTCTGGGAGCGAGAAATGAAAAAACTATTAAGCGCATCTGTGGCTTTGGCCATGATGGCAACGCCTGTTTTTGCAGCTGATGTGAAACTAGGTATCATTCTGGGTTACACAGGCCCTATTGAATCACTAACCCCTGATATGGCAATGGGCGCTGAACTGGCCATTTCTGAGGCTAATGAGAGTGGTGAGTTTATGAGCGGAACTAACATTAGTTCGGTGAGAGGTGATTCAACTTGCATCGACTCCGCTGCTGCTACAGCAGCTGCTGAACGACTGATCACCTCTGATAAAATTAATGCCATGGTAGGCGCTGACTGCTCGGGTGTAACCACTGCAATTTTGCAGAATGTGGCAATGGCCAACGGCGTGGTTATGGTTTCTCCGTCAGCAACGTCACCTGCTTTATCTACAATTGAAGATAATAATCTTTTCTTCAGAACTGCTCCGTCTGATGCTCGTCAGGGTGAGGTAGTCGCCGATATTCTGACTGAAAAGGGCATGATGTCTGCTGCAATGTCCTATGTAAATAATGATTATGGTAAGGGCTTAGCAGATAGCATCAAGGCTAACTTTGAGAGCCGGGGTGGCAAAATTACCATTTCAGCGGCGCATGAAGATGGCAAAGGTGATTATAACGCTGAAGTTGCGGCCCTTGCACAGGCTGGTGGGGATATTTTGATTGTGGCTGGATATTTGGATCAAGGTGGCAAAGGAATCATTCAAGCATCATTGGACACAGGCGCGTTTGATATGTTCTTTATGCCAGATGGTATGATTGGCGACGCTTTGCCTGTAGCTATTGGCTCCGATCTGAATGGCTCAATTGGAACAGTACCTGGTACAGATAGCCCTGGCGCAGCTAAATTTTCTGATATGGCAAAAGCAGCTGGCTTTGCAGCTGGTCCATTTGCTCCAGAAAGTTATGATGCAGCTGCATTGATACTGCTGGCCATGCAATCAGCAAAATCTTCAGACAGCCAGGTTTTCAAATCTCACATGATGAAGGTTGCCAACGCACCTGGTGAGAAAATTTTTCCAGGCGAGCTTGCAAAAGGTCTTAAATATCTACGCCAAGGACTCTCCATTGACTATGTAGGCGCTTCAGCAGTTGAACTTGTTGGCGCAGGTGAATCAGCTGGCAATTATGCTGAGATCGAAGTTCAGGGTGGTAAAAACGTCACTGTTGGTTATCGCTAGACATAAAACTCCTACGCAAAGCCCAGGCTGACTTTCATGCCTGGGCTTTGTTTTATTTGCTGGTTGGTCTTATGATTTCGATCCGAAATATCCATAAATCCTTTGGTGGCATCCGCGCTGTTAATGATGCTTCTTTGGAAATCGTATCAGGGTCAATCACAGGCCTTATTGGCCCAAATGGTGCAGGTAAGACCACCTTGTTTAATGTAATAGCTGGTCTGTTCAAACCTGACAGCGGGCAGGTATTGCTTGATAGTGAGGATATCACCGGTCTGCCGCCGCATAAGCTGTTTCATAAAGGGCTATTGCGCACTTTTCAGATAGCACATGAATTTTCTACATTGACGGTGCGTGACAATCTGAAAATGGTGCCTGCCGATCAGTCAGGTGAACGGCTTATAGATGCTTGGTTTCGGCCATCTATAGTTCGTGAGGAAGAGCAGAGATTGGCTGAAAAGGCAGAAGAGGTGATTCAGTTTCTGCAGCTGGAATTGGTTGCTGATGAACTTGCCGGTCGCCTATCTGGTGGGCAAAAAAAGTTGCTGGAACTTGGCCGAACGATGATGGTGGATGCAAAAATCGTCTTTTTGGATGAGGTTGGTGCAGGAGTTAACCGCACCTTACTAAAGAAAATCGGTGATGCAATTCAACGGTTAAATGCGGAAAAGAATTACACATTCTGTATGATCGAGCATGATATGGAATTTATCAGCCGCTTATGCGATCCGGTGATTGTGATGGCTGAGGGCAGTGTCCTTGCAGAAGGCTCTGCTGCCGAGGTTCGAAATAATGAAGATGTAATTGAGGCTTATCTCGGCACAGGTTTGAAAAATAGATAAGGGACAGCAGGCAGATGCGTTATCTTGTCGGTGAGGCAATGACAGGTGGGTATGGAGATGCAGATATTCTGCATGAATGTACCATTGGTGTGGATGAGGGTGAAATTGCTGTCGTTGTTGGCCCGAACGGGGCTGGCAAGTCAACGGCGATGAAAGCAGTGTTCGGCATGCTGGGGTTGCGGTCCGGGCGGGTGTTGATGAATGGTGAAGATATCACCGCCCTGAAACCTCAAGAACGAGTGCGCAAAGGCATGGGCTTTGTGCCACAGACTAATAATGTGTTCCCATCCCTAACAGTGCTTGAAAATCTGGAGATGGGCGCATTTGTGCGTGCAGATGATATCGCCGACACCCTCTCCCAGGTGTTGGAGTTGTTTCCAGTATTAAGGGAGAAGGCAGATCAGCCTGCAGGAGAGCTGTCTGGTGGCCAGCGTCAGCAGGTGGCTGTTGGCCGGGCTCTGATGACACAGCCAAAAGTTCTGATGCTGGACGAGCCAACAGCAGGTGTGTCCCCGATTGTGATGGATGAACTCTTTGACCGTATTATCGAAGTGGCGCGCACAGGAATTGCGATTTTGATGGTTGAACAGAATGCTAAACAGGCTCTGCATATAGCTGACAAGGGCTTTGTTCTAGTACAGGGGCGCAACAGATATACTGATACAGGGCAAGCCCTGCTCGCTGACAATGATGTGCGCAAGGCGTTTCTTGGGGGGTAGGTGTGTAATATGGATAGTCTGAATGCCCTTGTTGTAATTGCAAATTTTGTTGTCGTGCCAGGCCTCGCTTATGGAAGTCAGCTGGCCCTTGGCGCGTTGGGTGTGACCATGGTTTACAGCGTCTTGCGCTTTTCCAATTTTGCCCATGGCGAGCTGATGTCCTTTGGGGCCATGATTACTGTATTGTTGACATGGTGGCTGCAGGCACAAAACATCGGTCTTGGCGTTTTACCAACCGCGCTCATCGCGCTTCCCGTTGCGATGCTTATGACGATTTTGCTGGCTCTTGCCACTGACAAGTTGGTTTTTTCCTATTACCGTCAAAAACGTTCAGAATCAGTGACCTATCTGATTGTATCTGTTGGTGTGATGTTTACGTTCGGTGGCTTGATCCGGTTTATAATTGGTCCGGCAGACAGGGTGTTCACCGATGGGCAGCGGTTCCTGCTAAAAGCGCGTGCTTTCAAGAAAATGACAGGGCTTAATGAAGGGCTGGCCATAAAGACAACACAGGGCGTGACGATTATCGTCGCTGTTATTGTTGTGGCGCTTATTTTCTGGTTTCTGAACAAAACCAAAACGGGGAAATCCATGCGGGCCTATTCAGATAATGAGGATCTGGCACTGTTATCGGGAATTAATCCAGAACGTGTAGTGATGATCACTTGGATCATTACAGGGGCTTTAGCAGCTCTTGCCGGGACGCTTTATGGCCTTGATAAAAGTTACAAGCCTTTTACATATCTGTCTTTGTTGCTGCCGATTTTTGCGTCTGCGATTGTGGGTGGTGTTGGCAGTCCTGTGGGCGCCATCATTGGCGGTTATGTCATTGCGTTTTCAGAATTATTTATTACTTTTGCCTATAAAAAGGTGGCAACCTACATGTTGCCGGCAGCATGGGCCCCTGAAGGGTTGGTGCAGTTGCTGTCGACTGACTATAAAATCGCAGTATCTTTTGTTATTCTTCTGGTTGTGCTTTTAATCCGCCCAACCGGGCTGTTTGCCGGAAAGACGATATAGTCGCCATGTTTCCACAGTCCATACATCCGTTTTTTGAAAAGAAACGCATCCCTGTTCTATTTGGCATCATGGCGGTTTTGTTTGTCATTGTTGGGCAGCTGCAGAGCTGGAATCTGTCTTTGGCCATTTTAAATTTGTGTCTGATCTCTGCGATAATGACATTAGGAGCAAATATCCAATGGGGCTATGCCGGCATTGTGAATTTTGGGATAATGGGATTCGCTGCGCTTGGTGGTTTAGCAGGTGTTCTTGTCTCTATGCCGCCTGTACAAGCAGGCTGGCAGGCTGGTGGTATGGGTCTTTTAGGGGGCGGTGTGATTATCGTTCTGACCTCTGTTCTGGCTGTCTTTGTCTGGGGGCGAATCAAGCACATTACCCGTTGGCGGTACTGGGTGATGACGGCTGTGATCCTTTCAGGATATCTTGTTATGCGGGCGATTGTAGATCCGGCTGTCGAAGCGATCGAATCAATTGAATCTGCTAAGGCGGGCCATATTGGTGGTTTGAATTTGCCGATTTTAGTGTCTTGGGTGGTTGGCGGCATTTTTGCAGCAGGGGCTGCGTATGTGATTGGGCGTATCTCACTTGGTCTGCGTTCAGATTATTTGGCAATTGCCACTCTGGGCATCTCAGAAATTGTGATCTATGTGCTGAAAAATGAAGATTGGCTGGCGCGGGGCGTTAAGAATGTTAATGGACTGCCCCGGCCTGTGCCCTATGAAATTGACCTGCAGGCAGAACAATGGGTCATTAATCTTGCTAGTCGTTTGGATACAGATGTTCCGGAAATGTCTTCCATTATCGTAAAGCTAACTTACGCTGGTTTGTTTACGATTGTCTTACTGATGCTGTTTTGGTTGTTTGAGACAGCTTTGCGCTCGCCTTGGGGCAGAATGATGCGGGCGATCCGGGATAATGAGGTAGCAGCAAACGCTATGGGTAAACATGTCACGGCAAAACATCTCCAGGTTTTTGTTCTTGGGTCAGCTGTAGTAGGGCTCGCCGGGGCGATGCTAACAACTTTGGATGGCCAATTCACACCTGCATCTTATTTGCCGCTCAGATTTACCTTCCTAATTTGGATTATGGTCATCGTGGGCGGATCTGGAAATAATTTTGGTTCGATTCTGGGTGGTTTTGTGATTTGGTTTTTTTGGATTGAATCGGAGCCGCTCGGTTTGTGGCTGATGGATGTCATTACCGCGCCTCTTTCTGAAACCAGCGCTTTGCGAGGTCATCTTCTGGCCAGTGCGGCCCATATGCGTCTAATGACAATGGGGTTAATAATGCTGCTGATGCTGAGATTTGCACCGCAAGGACTTATCCCTGAGACGAAACGTTGACCATCTATATTTTGAAATAAACATAAAAAATAGGCTCATGTTATTGACCGGCTTGGTTAACATACATTGGCCCCAAACGTCATGAAAAGCCCTTCGGTCTTGATGTGAAGACAAGCGGGTTGCCAGTTAAAATTGCAGCAACTGATCAAAAGAAGTAGGTTGTGAGATAGAGATCAACTAGCAATCGCAGATAGTACCCAGTCTAACCCTGTTTCCAGGGTAAGTTGCAGTATTTCCATCCATTTACGCTGGCACGCTGGCCGTTTGATCCAATCTCACCTTCAAATCCGTCTTCAATATTTACTAATTCGGTGAAGCCGGATTCGGCTAAGAGCTGACAGGCCGCCGCAGACCTCACACCTGATCGGCAGATAAGGTATAAGGGTGTGTCTGTGCGGGCAATATTTCTGACTTCAGCTAAAAAGCCTGGGTTAGGCTGCCCGGCTGTGTCAACCCACTCAATAAAATTGGTTTTTTGGGGATCATCCGGCAGTACAGGTACCCCGACATAAGCCCATTCAGCTTTGGTTCGGCAGTCAATCAGCAACGAATTTGGTTTCGCTTGCAGTCTCTCAAATGCTATCTTGGGGGGCTGTCTGTCAAAACTTTTCATCTGCGCGTCCTGATTTTAGTCTAGTATTTTTATACTCATGAACGAGTAACAAATCTGGCCAAAACGTGCAATTGGGCTTTGTGATTTTTGGCCTGCTGTGACATTCTGGGACACAAAAAAGTCCACAGGAGAAAACTCATGTTTAAAGCCGTTCTGATGGGTCAGACAGAAGATTGCCAACCGGTTATGACCATTGAAAACCTGGAAGATAGTTTTCTGTCAGCTGATGGTGAGGTTATTGTGCGTGTTCGTTATGCTGGTTTGAATTATAAAGATGGTCTGTGTTTGAACGGGCAAGGCGGTTTGATTCGGGAATTTCCTCGAATTCCCGGTGTTGAATTTGCAGGGGAAGTGCTCAAAAGCCAAGACGCCCGCTATACTGTTGGCGATCAAGTCATTGCAACAGGGTCTCGTATTGGTGAGATTTGGCATGGCGGTTATGCTGAAAAAGCATCCGTCAAAGGAGACTGGCTTGTGCCCTTACCAAAAGGCATGGATATGCGCCAGTCAATGATCTTTGGCACTGCAGGCATTACTGCTGTTTTTGGTCTTCAGTCACTTGAACGTCACGGGCTGACCCCAGACAAGGGTGAGGTTTTGGTAACAGGCGCTGCCGGTGGTGTGGGGTCCTTTGCAATCGCTTTGCTGGCAGCGCTCGGCTATTCCGTGGCTGCGGTTACAGGCAGGATAAAGGAGTCAGGTGACTATATAAAAAGTTTGGGTGCAGAAACACTTGTCCCAAGACAGGAACTAGCAGAGGCCATTAAACGACCCTTAGAGTCTGAGCGCTGGGCAGGGTGTATTGATAATGTGGGTGGCGAGATGCTGGCCCGTATTCTAGGACAGTTGAAATATGGCTGTTCTGCTGCGGCCATTGGTAATGCTGGTGGCCATCAAATGCCGGCAAGTGTAATTCCGTTTTTGCTACGTGGCGTCAATCTTCTGGGGATTGATTCGGTTAACCAGCCATATGACAGCCGGGTTCAGGCTTGGTCGAGATTGGTGGATGATTTTCCGCTGGATAAGCTGGACAGCATAGCAACTGAAATCACACTTGATAATCTTGAAACAGCTGGCAAGGATATCTTGAATGGAAAAATTCAGGGCCGCTATGTTGTCTGTCTCTAACTGACAGAGGTAAATCAAAATCGGCCTCGGCTTGGTCTTATGGACATTAAAAAGACCAAACAGGCCTTTTAGGTACGGATTTGTATGTTTTTCTGTCGCTTGCAGAATGGGCAGAAGTTTATTGACCGACCAGGCTGAAAACAGGTGAGGTTTAAACCAAAAGCGTGGAGAGACGGTTTTGTCTTCAGTGTTTGTTGGCTCAAATCGAAAAATTGATCCTAGCAGACGTGTACATTTAAAACCAGATGGCACGCCTGATCTGAATGATCGTGTGGAAATTGGGCCAACCAAACTGGCATTTTCAGAATGGGAACAGGCCGGTTTATGTGTTCCTGACCTGCCCTCTCTACGGTACTATCGTCTGTCTCGATTGCAGCAGCAGGTCAGCGCATATGATTGTGCAGGGCTGTTGCTGTTTGATCCGCTGAATATTCGCTATGCGACAGACACCACAAATATGCAGCTCTGGATTGCCCATAATTCTGCTCGGGCCTGTTTTGTGCCGCCGACTGGCAAGGTTATTCTGTTTGATTTTCATAATTGCGAACATCTTTCTGTACATTTGCCGCTGGTTGGTGAGGTGCGGGGCGGGGCATCATTTTTCTATTTTGAAACAGGCAACCGCACAGATGAGCATGCAGCGGCCTTTGCGGATCAAATCACAGATCTCATGCGTGAATATGGGGGCAACAATCGGCGGTTGGCCGTGGATAAGATTGAAAATGCAGGCTACAGGGCCCTCCAGACTCAAGGTGTGCAGATTTTGGACGGGCAAGTCTTAAGTGAACATGCCAGATCGATTAAAGATGAGAATGAGCTGAAGGCCATGCGCTGTGCTGTTCATGCATGTGAGCGGGCTGTTGATGAAATGCGCCTTGCTGTGCAACCAGGCGTCACTGAAAATGATGTCTGGGCAGAATTGCATGCTGGCAATATTAGGCGCGGTGGGGAATGGATTGAAACTCGTATTCTGGCCTCTGGGCCGCGCACGAATCCCTGGTTCCAGGAATGTGGTCCACGGGTGATGCAGGCTGGCGATATGCTTGCTTTTGATACAGATCTTGTCTCAACTTATGGCTATTGCTGTGATATATCACGCAGCTGGATTGTAGGTGATACTCCGCCAAACGATCAGCAAAAGCATCTGTATCAGGTTGCTTATGACCATGTGATGAAAAATATAGAACTGCTCAAGCCTGGGATGAGCTTTTCTGAGGTGACAGCCAAATCCCACCGCCTGCCTGCTGCATTCAGGCCGCTCAGATATGGTGTGCTGGCGCATGGCATTGGTTTATGTGATGAATATCCCTCTATTCGATATCCTGAAGATGCTAAACATCATGGCTATGATGGGTGTCTTGAACAGGGCATGACTTTGTGTGTTGAAGCCTATGTTGGGGCAGAGGGCGGGCATGAAGGGGTCAAGCTGGAGGAGCAGATCGTGATTACAGCTACGGGAGCTGAACCTTTATCAAGCTATCCTTATGAAACTGCGCTCATAGCCTGATGCTGGAACCGCTTCCAAGCACTAAGGTCGATGGACGAAGCCGATATGCGGCAAATTACGGCCTTGCTGTGCGTAATCAATGCCATAGCCGATGACAAACTCATCTGGAATATCAAATCCTGTCCAGCGGACAGTAACCTCTATCTCTCGGCGTGAGGGCTTATTAAGCAATGTGCAGACAGACAGGCTCTTTGGCTTTCGGGTCTGCATGATTTGCAGTACTTGTGCCAACGTGTGTCCAGTATCAATAATATCCTCGACCACTAGCACATCTCGATTTTTGATGGAGGTTTCCAGATCCTTGATGATTCTGACCTGACGGCTTGATTCCATCTCATTTCCATAGCTGGATACTGTTATGAAATCCACCTCAACAGGCAGGTTTAACCGCCTCACCAGATCAGCAATAAAAATAAAGGAACCACGTAACAGCCCAATGACGACAAGTTGGTCAGATTTTTTGTAGGTATCTGATATTTC
>CABYOG010000014.1 GCA_902520575.1 uncultured SAR116 cluster alpha proteobacterium | reverse complement strand
TGGAACTGGCAACTATCACCCCACAAACTCCGAGACATATACTGACTTTTCATTTTTTACATGTGAAAAATCTATTTGTGAGGATGTGAGACTGATATTTAATTTTCTAACCAGTTACATCCAACCAGATAATTTAGTTCATTCGAAAATATCACCTAACTCATCACATCAGTGGTTCTTAGATTGCTTGGATAACGAAATTAGGAATGCCAAAGCAGGAAAACCAGCGTTTTTTTTGGGAAAAGCTAATGCGCTTCAAGAAAAAACAATTATTGAAAAACTTTATGATGCATCAAATGCTGGTGTTGAAATTACACTATTTGTTAGGGGCATCTGTGGTTTGAGGCCCGGAGTTATTGGTATGTCTGAAAATATCAAGGTGTTCTCAATTATTGGTCGCTTTTTGGAGCATGGCCGTTTCTATGTTTTTGGGAATGGTGGTGCTATGGGCTCAAAACAAAATGAATTGTTTTTATCTTCAGCTGATTTAATGCACAGGAACTTTTTCAATAGAATTGAAGTTTTTTTGCCTATTCTTAACACTACTTTAAGAAAACAATTTTTTGAGCAAATTATACCCGCATTAATCAATGATAATGTAAATTGCTGGGAGCTAAAAGATGATGGGCGTTATATACCAATTGTTCCCAAAACGAAGAATTTTTCTTCTCATGACTTTTTCATGAAAACGATAAGTTTATCAGGCCAAGGAAGCGGTTCTGAACATTTTAATAACTAAAATAATTAGCGATGAAACAAATTCAAAAAAATAAATCTAAAGCAAAAGCAGAACATATCGCAGTAATTGATATAGGCTCAAATTCAATACGTTTAGTGATGTACGATAAATTGGGCCGTTACCCATACCCACTTTTTGACGAAAGAGTAACAGCAAAACTGGGCGATGGACGCATAGCAAATTTCAGCTTCACGGGCAAGTTTTGCTTCTGGCATATTTGTCATGCCAATCACGTCGCAACCCCAACTGTCTTTGTAGAGTAAGGATTCCGCCATGGTTGAGAACTGAGGACCTTCCATAGTCATATATGTTCCTCGATCATAGTGGGGAATATTTAGTGCTTTCATTGCCTGTTGCGCCATTTTACCAAGTCGCCTACAAACCGGATGTGCCACACTTACATGTGCCACGCAATCACCGTCAAAGAAGGTTTTCTTGCGCGAAAATGTGCGGTCAATGAATTGATCAACTATCACAAATTCACCTGGCTTATAATCTTCACGCAAACTGCCACAGGCGGAAATGGATAAAATATCGGTGACACCAAGGGATTTCATAGCATAGACATTCGCTTGATACGGCACAGTACTAGGCGAATAGAGATGTCCCCTGCCATGCCGAGGAAGAAACGCTACTTTGATGGCATTTAGTGAACCAGTAAAAATTTCATCCGAAGGGTCCCCATAAGGGGTAGCAACCTTTACCCACTCGCCATTCTCAACATCATCAATATCATATATTCCCGAACCACCTATGATGCCAAGCACTAGATTATTTTCCCTCATGCGACTTCCCTCACTGGAACGCGGTGCATTCTTCAAGATACGTTATTGTTAAACAATCCATTTATTGTAGACTAATTTCAAGTGTCTATATCTTTTATGCGGGAATTTAATCATGCTCATTCAAGGAAATCCGTACCGCTCGATCTGGAGAGAAAGGAAGGATGGAAAGGTCAAAATCATCGACCAAAGGAAACTTCCTCACCTCCTTGAAATTGTTACTTTAGCTAATCTTGAGCAAAGCATTATTTCTATTCGTGATATGTATGTCCGGGGTGCTCCTCTGATCGGAGTAACAGCAGCCTTTGGGTTTGCCATTTCCATTCAGAAAAACTGTTCCAATCAAGCTATAGATGAGACTTATTCCAGGCTTGTAGCCACACGGCCCACTGCCGTAAATTTGGAATGGGCGTGCCGAATTGTTGCCGCTAAACTTAAAGCTCTTCCGCAAGATAGCCGAGTTGAAGCTGCTTGGCAACTGGCCATGAAAATGGCAGATGAAGATGTTGCAACAAACACCCAGATTGGCAAATTTGGAGTAGATGTCATTCGCAATATTGCCGAGAAAAAAACTGATGGCAGTCCAGTACGTATCCTGACGCATTGCAATGCGGGTTGGCTTGCGACTGTTGACCGTGGAACGGCAACTGCACCCATGTATGAAGCGGCTGAACAGGGTATTGATATTGAGGTCTGGGTGGATGAAACACGCCCTCGTAATCAGGGGGCTGCTCTTACTTCATGGGAACTATTTCATAATAACATTCCTAACACGCTAATTGTTGATAATGCTGGCGGTCATTTGATGCAGCATGGCAAGGTTGACATGGTCATAGTGGGTTCTGACCGAACTACTGCGACTGGTGATGTCTGCAACAAGATTGGAACATATCTTAAAGCATTGGCAGCTGCTGATAATAATGTACCATTTTATGCAGCGCTGCCAGTTTCCACCATTGATTTCAACATTAATGATGGCTTGAAAATCCCAATTGAAGAACGCTCAGAAAATGAAGTGCTGCAAATGTCAGGGATGACTTCTACTGGACAAATAGAGACAATCCGCATTACCACTGAGGGTATTGCTGCCGCAAACCCTGCTTTTGATATTACTCCTGCACGATATGTTACCGGCCTTATCACAGACAAGGGAGTTGTGTCACCAGAACGCAAAGCTATAGCGGCTATCAAGCCGTGAAACCCTAAAATTTGATTGGGATAAACACACTAAAATGCCTTTCAGATACACTCTTTGTAAAGTTGAAAATATTGGCATGAGGCATTACTAATACAGCTCTTATCTGCAACACTAAAAGACACCAATCCCAATGCAGAGCGACAGGTGGAATCTATCTTCAAGCTATCCAGATACATTGCAAGCCTGCGAAGAGTGCCGCCGCAGGATTGACCCATTTGGCTGATGAATCCTTCCAAAGGGACACTTCTACCATACTCTGTTGAAGCGATGCTATAAGCACGTAGGTATGGCCCTTTTGCACGTTATTACAAGCTTGCTTTAACACTTTCTTTGAAAAGAGAAAGTATTTGTAGTGAGTCTCACAACGCCTTTCCTCTGGCGCTCACAGGCCATAGGTCCACAACTACTCCATCACGTACGCAAACATACCAGTCATGTAAATTACAAGTGGGGTCGCAATGACCGGGTATGAGATGTAATTTGTCATTTATCTTCAATTTATTCTGTTTATCCTCAATGACTCCATGTTCATCTGAACAATTTATGTAAGCGATGTCATCACGGCCAAAAATCACAGGAAGGCCGCTGTCAATAGACTGTACTTTCAGGCCTGCATCACAAACTGCTTGACCATCTTTAGATGTACTCATGATACTGGTTAAAATAAACAACGCATTTTTCCAGTCTGCCTTATCCAGTCTTTTGCCATCCTGATTATGAATCCGGCCATAATCAGCATCCATAAAGACGTAAGACCCACATTGAACCTCTGTATATACGCCAGATGAGGCTTCAAACAAAAAACTGCCTGTGCCGCCGCCGCTTACAACAGAGCAGCTGAGTCCAGCTGCTGCTAGACTATCCAGACAAGCTTTCACTTGTTCAATTACCGCATCCAGCTCTGTTTTGCGCTGCTCGTGATCTAGTTCATGCTGTATGCTGCCTTGATAGGCCTGAAGACCATCAAAAATCAAATGTTCTGCCTCTTTGATAGAAGTGGCTAGCTCTGTGGCCTGCTCTGCATCTGCCACACCGCAACGCCCAGCCCCGCAATCCAGTTCAACAAGACAATGGATATGCACATTCCGCTTTTTTGCTTCCGCTGAAAGCGCATCGATATTCGCCTTATTATCAACGCATACAGACAACCTGCATCCCAGTGCAGCAATGCCAGCGAGCCGTTCTATTTTCACCTGATCACAGACCTGATTAGTGATCAGTATATCGCTTATACCTGCTCTGGCGAAAACTTCTGCTTCTGAGACTTTCTGGCAGCATATGCCGGTGGTTTCGCTTTGAGCTAGCTGCTGGCGAGCAACATCAATCGATTTATGCATTTTGGCATGCGGCCGCAATGAGACACTATATGGCGCAATTACCTCAGCCATCCGCCTTAGATTTTCGTCAAAGTTTCCCATATCAATTATCAGACAAGGGGTTTGTATGTCACTTATTGCCATACCAGGCAGCGCGGGCACATCAAACCCCAATTCTGAATCCGCGTGAATTTTGTTGACTGTCATTAACTTGCCTTCCACGATCAGTTCTGATGAATATACGTTTAGTTGATATGACTTTAGCAGGGCGGACAATTAAAGGCCGAGAGAAAAATGATTTCACTTCAGGATAAACGAATATTTATCAGCGGGGCTGCGGCAGGCATGGGACATAGCGTGGCCAGGATGGCCGCAGCGGCCGGTGCACAGGTTTATGCTACAGACTTGGTCTCAGATGGCTTAGAAAATCTTGCGCAGAACGGTGTTAATACAGCTCTTCTGGATGTCACAATTAATGCAGATGTGCAGGCTTATTTTGCTGACCAGCCTGACTTTGATGGGGTTGTGAATATGGCAGGTTGGGTGCATCACGGAAAGCTTACCCAGACCAGTATTGAAAACTGGCATCGGTCTTTTGCAGTAAATCTTGACAGTATGTTTTATGTCCTTCACGCGGTGATTCCAGGCCTTATTCGGCAAAGGGGCGGCAGTATTGTTAATATGGCGTCTTTAGCGTCATCGGTAAAAGGGTTTCCATTTCGGGCAGGTTACGGTGCATCTAAGGCAGCTGTTATCGGGCTGACAAAATCTGTGGCGGTGGACTATATGGCAGATGGGATTAGGTGTAATGCGATTTGCCCGGGAACAATTGAAACGCCGTCTTTGCATACCAGGATGGCTGCGTTGGCAGAAAAATTGGGCTCCGCTGAAAAGGCTCGAGAATGGTTCGTCAGCCGCCAGCCAATGGGGCGATTAGGCCAGCCGGATGAAATTACAGCCCTCATTCTATACCTGTTATCAGATTCTGGAGCTTATGCTACCGGCCAGCCCTTCATCGTTGACGGTGGAACAATCGCTTGAAGCTAGTCCTTGTCATAAGCTGTCTAAACCCGCTATCTTTTCAGGTGATTGAGTAATCGTGAGGAAACAGAAACAGTGAATAATTTTAATGTCTTGCCAACGGCGCGGCGGTTTACCTGGCCAGATGAGAAAACCGAGAGGACACAAGCAGAAATGCAGGCTGCCTTTTTAGAAGATGGGTTTCTAATTTGTGAAGGCTTTGCCTCTGCGCAGGAATGTGCAGATATGATTGCACAGACAGATAAGCTGATTGCGTCGTTTGATGAGACGGCGCATCAGGTTGTGTTTTCAGCATCTGGCCAGTCACACACTGCATCAAATTATTTTATGGACTCAGCCAGTCAAATCAGCTGTTTTCTGGAAGCGGGAGCCGTTGATGAGGAAGGGGGTCTTATCAAGCCAAAGATGCAGGCTGTAAATAAAATTGGTCATGCTCTACATGATCTTGACCCTGTTTTTTCAAATTTCTCACGTCAGGATAAGTGTGCGGATTTGGCGTTCCTTATCGGCCTGAACGCCCCTCTGCTGCTCCAATCGATGGTCATCTGCAAACAGCCTTTTATAGGTGGTGAGGTGAATAGCCACCAGGATTCAACCTTTTTATATACCACACCGGAAAGCTGTATTGGTCTGTGGCTTGCTCTGGAACCTGCTACTACGGCGAATGGCTGTATGTGGGCTGCACGTGGTGGCCACAGAGCGCCGCTAAAATCGCGTTTTCATAGACAAGGGGATGAAATGGTGATGACCGCGCTGAGTGATGCGGCGTTAGCGGACTGCACAACACCGCTTGAAGTAGATACAGGCACGATTGTTGTTTTACATGGGCGGTTGCCACATTTGTCGCATGAAAACAAGTCTGCGACATCACGCTACGCCTATGCGCTGCATCTAATCGATAGTGACAGCACATACCTAGAGGACAACTGGCTGCAACGCCCAGCTGAACTGCCTTTGCGCGGGTTCTAACCAGTCAATTCAACAGCAATATCCGCCGCCAGCAAAGCATTATTGCGCACTAGGACTTTATTGGCATGCAGGCTGGCCCCTTCTGTAATATGTCTGATTTGGTCAAGCAGAAACGGTGTGAGGGCTTTGCCGCTGATTGATTTTTCATCAGCCAAAGCCAGCGCGTCCTCGATCGCGGTTTCAATCGTTGCTGGGTCTATCTGATTGACTTGTGGAATAGGGTTTGCGATGAGCACACCGCCATTCAGGCCCGCTCGCCATTTCTGTATACACAGAGCTGCAATCTCTGCTGCAGTGTCCAGCCTGTAATCAACATGCAGATCAGCACTTTGTGACCAGAAGGCCGGCATCATATCACAGCGATAGCCAATTACTGGTACGCCCAGCGTTTCCAGATATTCCAATGTTGCCGGAATGTTCAAAATAGCCTTTGGTCCGGCGCAGATCACAGCAACATCACTACGTCCCAGTTCTGGCAGATCAGCTGAGATATCAAAATCCACCTCAGCGCCGCGATGCACACCGCCAATACCGCCTGTCGCAAAAACACGGATACCAGCTGCTGCGGCAATCAGCATGGTTGTGGCAACAGTGGTTGCACCAGTGCGATTTTGGCTAAAAGCAAAGGGCAAGTCGCGCCGCGATAATTTCAATATCTCTGTTTCTGGATCAGCGATATGGGCCAACTCTGCTGCGCTCAGCCCTACGGTCGCCACCCCTTCAAGGACAGCGATGGTCGCTGGCACGGCTCCCCTGTCACGGATGGTCTGTTCTAGCAATTGCGCTGTTTTCGCATTTTCAGGATGAGGTAGCCCATGAGCGATGATGGTTGATTCAAGCGCGACAACAGGCTGGCCGGCAGCTAGTGCATCTGCCACTTCGAGTGAGCATTTCAGGGGAAGAGATGGGGCCATAAGCTAGAATGCTCCTGTTTGTTCTTCACAAAGGCTGGCGATACTAGGATGGACAGCATCTGTGCAGGTTAAACTTAACTGAGCAGCACGTAGACCAAAATGCATAGCCGCCTCGTCACTAGCGCCATTGAAGTGGCTGTGAAGAAAGCCAGCCAGCAGCGCATCTCCAGCCCCGGCGACAGAGGCAATGGTCTGTGGCGGCTCAAGTAGCGGGAAATGGAGCTGCTGGCCAGCTCTGCCCAACTGCACCCCCTCTGAACCAAGAGACAGTAAAACAATATCGACGCCGCGTTGATGCAGGTCGGCTACAAGCTTTTCCGGGGTGGCACGAACAGAACAATTCAGAAGTGCAGCTGCTTCTAGCCGGTTACATTTCAGCCCATCAATTCGATCAAGGCAGGACTGCAGACGCGTGATCTTCTCCATAGACACCCCATCAAAAAACAATGTTGGCCTGTCAGGCAGGACAGCTAGCCAGTAAATGGTGTCTGGTGGCAAGTTGCAATCTGCAATGATCAGGTTAGCGCCAGTGATTTGCGCTTCAAAACGCTTCAGATAAGAAGGGGTTAATTTGTTAACAAGCCGCATCTGGTTGACTGCGTTGACTAGTTCGCCTTTCATATCATACAGGCTCAGATAGCTGTCTGAAGGGGTGTTGGGCGGGGCATAACAGGCTGATAAATCCAGCAGGGGTATATTCAGGCTGGCGCGAACAGAGACCGAAAACCCGTCGTCACCTAGCCCTGTGATTAGCTGAACTGCAGAGCCCAGCCGGGCTAGGTTTTCAGCAATATTTCGCGCTACACCTCCAGCAGATGTGGAAATCTGCCCCTGATTAGAGTCCCCCGCGGCAACAACAGCGGAACTATATTTGGCTGAAATATCAATATTGGCCCCGCCGATAACAGTGATGGGAGCAACTCTGTCCATACGCACGAACCTCTCTCTGATTTTGCTGAAGAGTTATGCTAATCTCTTTCTGTCAAAGCTAACCATGATTGAAGCAAGGGACTTAACGTCAGTCTTGGCTTCCCAACCCAATTGCTTTTTTGCTTTTTCAGATGAACCAATAAGGATGTCTACCTCAGCTGGCCGGTAATAATCTTTACTAACTTCTATAATTAATTTATTTGTCTTTTGATCGAACCCCTTCTCAAATTCTCCTTTCCCTTCCCAAGCCAAGTCTATTTCAAGTTCAGCGCAACAAAAACTGATGAATTCTTTCACTGAAGTAGTTTTGCCAGTGGCAATTACATAGTCCTCTAAGTAGTCTTGTTGCAGCATTAGCCACATTGCTTCTACATATTCTTTTGCATAACCCCAATCCCTTTTTGCATTGAGATTGCCCAAGGTAAGTTTCTCCCGACTTCCAAATTTTATTTCACATAGTTGCGTGGATATTTTTTTCGTTACAAACTCTGGCCCTCTTAGAGGTGATTCATGATTGAACAAAATTCCAGAGCACGCCCTTAAACCAAAACTTTCTCTATAGTTTATTGTCATCCAGTGGCTATAGAGTTTTGAAACGCCATAGGGTGATCTGGGGTAAAAAGGTGTTGATTCATTCTGAATAGGTTCTAAAATTTTGCCAAACATCTCTGATGTAGATGCTTGATAAAATTTTGTGTGTGGTGAAAATCTTTTTATTGATTCTAACAAATGCAAAACACCAACGCTGTTCACATTAGTGGTTGGTATACTCAAGTCCCAACTTGACCCAACAAAACTCTGGGCTGCTAGATTGTAAATCTCATCAAATTGATGATTGCTAATAGCCTCAAAAACTTTAAACTGATCACAAATGTCTAGGTTGATAAAGGTAACTTTTTCATGAATTTTTAAAACTCTCAGGCGATGCAGTTCGTCTTGTGAATTTCTCCTTATTCCCCCAAAAACTTCGTAATTTTTTTCTAAAAGAAGGTTCGCGAGATAAGCTCCATCCTGGCCAGTTATACCTGTAATTAAAGCTTTTTTCATAATTGTAACCTGGTTCAATTAAAAAATAGTCGATCTGTTGTATGCACAAATGTTGTAGTAAATGAAATTTGAAAAACGCACAACTCAATGTATTTTGGGCATATAGCCTTATTTTTCGTAGGATTGAATCACTCAACAAGCTCAAGTTCTTTTGCTCTGCTTTTACCCTCTTTTGTTCCGAGCAATTAGGTGCTTAACTGTATGGGCGGTTTTGATGTTTTTGGATTCGCTAAATTTTACATTTAATCAGATTATCAAACCCTAGCTTTCGAGGTGAAGCGTTCTCTCACCAGAAAAGCTCATTGTTTTGGGGGATAAAGTAGCAGTAAAACGCTGAATATTTTCTTCAATCAACCGCTCAATTTTTTTTTGGGCTCCAGAATCAGGAAATTGCCATACTACCGTTGATATATTGGGTGAATTTTTGTTTCGATAAGAATCAAAATTTACACCGGGAACAGTTTTAATAAGCTCCGGCCATTTGGTTTGCAAAATTGACTCGAAAAGGTCACATTCTTCAGTTGATGGAAATGTTCGAATAAAGATCTTACAATGCATATTTGTTCCTTCTAAGAAAGGTGGATTATGATAAACCTTAGACTTGCACTACCTATATTTTTTAGCAAGCCTGTAGTATTCAGGGCTGTAAAAGTTGCCATTATAGTGGGGGTCATTTTGGCATTTATAAATCATGGTGGACTGATATTGTCTGGCAACATTACTACTGAGTGTTGGGTAAAAATGCTAATCTCTTGCTTTGTACCTTATACTGTTTCATCGGCTACTGCGACTATGAATATCTTGGAGCAGTCAAACACATAAAGCCGAATTACAAGGGAAATAAAATTCACAACTTTAACAAATCTTCTTTGTTTTAGTTGTGTCTATTCCGCAGCACAATAGACGCCCAGTCTATTGCAAAGCCATATAAAATTGTGAGCGGAGATAAAACCACAGCGGGACCCATTTTTTTAGTTACCCAAAAAGACAATTTCTGCATCGGGGGCCATAAAGCTTAATAAGTCAAAATATAAATGAACACTGACCACCGCTGCAGCTCCAACTATAATTCCCAGACAAAGAGCCGCACCAAAAATTTTAATAGTGATTTTTTCATTTTTACTCAGATTAGTTAAATATAGTGGACACTGCGCCAACAACAAAGAGATAGCGAGAACATTTGGCGATTAAAACTAAGGTTGCAAAAGACCAGAGAGGGCTCACGTAGTACTCCGGCCACTATTGTAATAGGGTCTCCTATGAAAGGCACCCAGCTAAGTAAAAACGAAAAACGACTATATTTCCTGTAATATTGCCCACCTCGTAGGAGCTTATTCTCGCTTACAGGAAACCAGCTTTTACCTTTAAACTTCTTTGCAAGTCTTCTGAGTTACCGGTTCACTATCAAGCCTAGAAAGTTGCCAATGGTTGCCACTGTAATCAGTTGGACCGTATAGCTAGGGTTAAGGGAGACTTGGTAAGCAAGTAACGCTTCGGATTGAGCAGGAAGAATGGTTGCTGCTGCAAATGCACTTATGAAAAGCGTAAGATACAAGCTAATTTGTCAGTTTCTAGCATGGTGTCTTTATGAATTTTTTTTGGAAGCATAACTCTGGTTAAGTTCATTATGAATAGCTTTAATCTTCTCTGGCCACGTGCTTTTAATGTAACCAAGTACAGCTAATAATTCACTATCGGACAGAATATCTTCATAAACAGGCATATTATTAGGGTATTTTTTACCCAACATCTCCTCAAAACCATATTTTGTCATGTTGTACAGAAGTTCATCGGGATGATGCCAGGTGTGACCCGTTTCGTCATGAGGCGGAGCTAACCGTCGGCCATCTACAATTTCTGTTTGCCACCCTATTTGGCCCTCAAGATTAATTCCATGACAGCTTGCGCAGTTGTCTTTGTAAATAGTCTGACCGAGCTTAATTGCGGCTCTATCTTTGTAGGGTAATAAAACATCTTGCTTTGAATACCCAATTGTTGGGGCTGTCACAATTGAGACCAAGCAAGCGAGCATTGCGATTGCGACGGTGGAAGTCGTCATCAGTTTTACCGTGTTTGGCATAATATCAATTTTGGTAAGATGTTGTGATTAAAAATAAGAATTTACAATTCGTATAAACCTTCCTCTAATTAGAGAGTAAAGCTAAAACTCAGTCTAGTATGTTGTCGTCAGATAGTTCTCTCCAACTACTCACATCAATAATAAAGATTTTGTGTATATGGTATTTTTGGAAATTGGGTTTTTTATCTTCATCTAAGCTGGCTACTAGCGCGTTGCTAAATGGCTTTGTCATCGAAATAGAGCGAAAACAAAATTCGTAGCATCTTCTCGAGGAAATACTTACCTTTGGCAAGGAGCCATTTATTTCGACTGAGACTTTAATGCCAATCAAAGAAGATGAAACAGAGTTGTTGGTGTTGATGTGCATCACTAATGAATAGAGAAAGAATTATAGCTGAGACCTATGGAAAGGGGGAGGCGGTGTAATGTGATGTTTCTTGTTTGGTGCTCGTGTTAGATGGATGTTTAGCCAACTTCCGTATACCAAAAACCAGCAGTGCATTTTTTGCATCACGAATATGTGTTTTTAGCAGTATTAATCCTCAATGTAATTTCATAAAACCATGATGCGGCTTGTTTGGTTCATTTCCTCCCGGACTAAGGTCGCAACTTTTTCAAGTCTAAAAGCCCCTGCAAGCTGCGTCCCCCCTAAACATAGCAAGCAGGGGTTTCTATTTGAGAAATGCTGCAATTTCAGTTGTAACAACGCAAATCCACTTGAATAGCTATACACTGAAAAGATTGGAATAACAGTGGGTTGACGTGGGTATCGTGGGTGCGATGAGACAGGGAGTGGCGCCCCCGCGAGGATTTGAAACCCTGACCTCTGCCTTCGGAGGGCAGACTTAACAACAATAGCTATGTATAAAACTCTTCAAAGCTTAGTTACCTTCACCTTATCATCCGTTGCCTATGATGCTCAATAACAAATATGAGCCGTTCGAAAAGCAGCTTCGAAACGATATATCAATATGCATTATAGATTTTATATGCTCTAAGAATTTATGGTGTCATTTTTTATAAACATGCCTGGAAGGTCTCTCTCAGTTCTCTTGATGATACTGTCTGGAGTTTGTTTTGTTGCAATGCATAGCGCTGCAAAATATTTGGCTGATGAAGTACATATTTTTGAAATTGTTTTTTTGAGGTGCGCGTTGGTAGTTGTGATTTTGTCTCCCTTCCTTTTTAAAGAGGGGAAAAAGTCACTTTTTACAAAACAACCGAAAAACCAGATTTACAGAATCGTCACCAATTCCATTGCAATCCTTTTATTTTTCTACGGCCTCAGTATTTCGCCTCTTTCTTTGGCGACAGTATTAAACTTCACGGCACCAATATTTACAGTGATATTTGCGGTCATTTTTTTGAAAGAAAAATTGACTACCCATCGCTTGATAAGCCTTCTTCTGGGTTTCATTGGCGTGATGTGTGTTTTGCGGCCAGACTTATCTTTGAATTTAGGGGGACTTTTAGTTCTCCTATCCTCATTGGTTTGGGCTTCCTCGCTAATTTTTATAAAAAAGCTTACGAAAACAGATTCCGCGGTCACAATTTCTCTTTATGCAGGAGTTGGGATGATGCCCGCTACATTTGCGGCAGCTTATCCATATTTGGAGGAAATAAAATTTGTCCAATTCTTATTTATTTTATTTATTGCTGTAAGCGGAACAACAGCGCAAACACTCCTGAATAGTGCACTTAAAAGAGGCGATCTATCTTTTTTACTGCCGCTCGATTTTTTAAGGTTAATTTGGTCTGTCTTACTTGGAATTGCTTTATTTGGAGAGTCCACATCAGTTTTTCTTTTGCTTGGTGGGCTGTTTATTTTAGGTGCTACGACATTAATTGTGACGTCTGAAAGAAAAAATCATCTATTATAGTAAAATTTAAATGTGTTTTTAAAACCCTACCTTCTGTTGCCTATGATGCTCAACAACAAACATGAATTGTTCATGGAGCATGATTTGGAGCAATATACCGATATACATACCACTAAGAATATGAATAAATGTATATTTCTGTTACGCGCTGGCATTGCTATGCATTGCCGCGCGTGAACATGTATGTTTTTTGAGGTTGGATAGTGAGCAGTGAACGTGCCGTTCAGAAGAATGTGTGGCTTTCCTCTTGGGTTCTGTCTGTTTCTCTCCTTGGTGATGCACTTTTATATATTGTTCTGCCGATTAATGCCGATGCATTTGGCATAAGCATAGCAACTGTTGGCTTTCTGCTTGCCGTTAACCGGATCATCAGGACCTTTACCTATAATCTTGTGGTTAATTTTGGCCAGGCGGTTGGACCAAAGAAACTTGCTATCATAGTTGCTTGTACAGCTGTGGTGTCCACATTTGGCTATGCCATTTTTGAAGGTGTCTTTTTATTGTCTTTATCTCGGATCATTTGGGGCCTGTCCTATGCCGGATTATTGATTGTAACATTACATTTTGCTTCATTAAACAGCGCGAAAACGGGTACAAGAATTGGATTAAGCCGTTCAGTTGAACAGGTTGGCCCGCTTGTCGCTATGCTCGTAGGGGCATGGCTTGTTACCAGTGTAGGGCCGAGGGATATATTCCTTTACATGGGTGTGGCATCTTCACTCGGCATTCTTCTGGCTGTGTTCATAGTGGATACAAACGACGCCAGAAATTTACAAAATAAGCCTGAAAAAAATTTTAGCATTCCCCTGCCCAAATCAATTGACACGCTTATCTTCTGGACAGGCTTTGGAATAGACGGCGTGTTCACAGTTACCATCGTTCTGATGTGGGCTGAGGTTTCAGGACCACAAATAGCCATGATCATTGGCGCTTCAATACTGGCGGTCAGACGGCTGAGCGAAATGATTCTTGGCCCTCTCTCCGGGCAGATTTCAGATCGCTTCGGAAATGGTTTGCCGTTAAGCGTGATGTTGGTTCTTTGCGCAGTAGGTTTTTGCCTTATTGGATTTGGGGCACTTTTAATGGGCTGTGTTCTGCTGGTTCTATGCAGGGGGGCGTTGGGAACCTTGTTTCCTGCTGCGGCGTCAGAACTTTACCCAGAGCAGAGGATATCTTCTCTGACCAGAAACCAGACTTGGCGGGATATTGGGGCAGCAGCAGGACCATTTTTAACTGGGGTGCTGTTAGCCGTCTTCAACCCTGAAGAGATACATCTTATCACCATGGGGTGTTTCCTGATCGCTTTGGGTTGGTTTTTCTTCTCAGGTGACTGTCGGCGCCTGTTGACGAGATTCTAGGATACGAAAATCTGACCTTTGCCTTCGGAGTGCGCCAGACAAAAAATAATATTAATAAAAACATATATTATAGTTTAATTTTAAGTGTATTTGTCAAATCAGAAATTTGCTTGGGTTCTTTGACTTAAAGGAAAAGTTATGGATAGTATTTTTCCTTAAATAATGAACTTAACCCATGCCTTTTGCAGGGTGTTTTATGATGGAAAGAGAAATTGAAAATTGTATTATTGTCGGTGCTGGTAAGGGTTTAAGCGCTTCACTTGCTAGTCTTTTTCGAAAAGAAAATATGAATGTTGTGCTTGCTGCTCGCAATGTTAAAAAACTTGATGATTTAAAAAGAGAACTTGGGTGCCACTTGATACAATGTGACGCTTCCGACCCAATGCAAGTAAAACAATTATTTGCTACAACTGATAAGCTTATTGGTCAACCAAAAGTGGTCATATATAATCCATCTGCAAGAGTTAGAGGGGATATAACAAGCCTAGACCCGCTTAAAACAAAACAGGCACTGGACATCACTTGTTACGGTGCATTTTTGGTAGCCCAGCAAGCAGCTATCCGCATGGTGAAGCAGGGTTCAGGGAGTATCTTTTTTACAGGTGCATCCGCAGGCGTAAAAGGCTTTCCAAATTCATCAGTCTTCGCAATGGGAAAATTTGGTTTGCGTGGTCTGGCTCAATCGCTAGCAAGAGAACTGCACCCCAAAAATGTTCATATAGCTCACTTTATAATTGACGGCGGCATTGCGTCTAAGGAGCGTCAAAATAGTGTTGAAGAAAGTTTTCTCGAACCTGATGAAATTGCCAAATCTTATTTAAGTTTTCACCGCCAAAAGCGAAGTGCGTGGGCTTGGGAAATTGAGCTTAGGCCATGGACAGAGAAATTTTAATTTTTGATTATATCGATTTGGTATCTGTATTTTTTGGAAGCTTACTAATAGTGGTAAAATGAAGCTCTTCACCGCGTAGTTTTTAAAACCTTATCTTCTGTCGCCAATAATGATCAACAGCAAACATGAACTAATCGTGGAGCAAAATTGGAGCATATATAAATGTTGCTTTTTTCTAGGTAACTTCCTTTCTGTTGTGAAACCTTGGCTGATCCCAACTTTTAGTCTCTAGAATTGTTTTGAGTTTATCCACTGCCAGCCAAACATCACTGAACGATGTGTAAAGGGGTGTAAAGCCAAAACGAAGTATGTTTGGTGCTCTAAAGTCACCAATAACGCCTTGTTCTATCAAAGCAGACATTATGGCGTAGCCACCTTCTGGATAGGTAAACGAAACTTGAGAACCTCGAAGTTTATGGTCCCTTGGAGTAATAAGCTGTAGAGCTGGATCAGAACAGCATTGCTCTAATAGTTCTATAAAATAGTCTGTTAGTTCTAACGATTTTCTGCGCACATCTTGAAGTTCCACGTTTGCCCACACGTCAAGAGCAGAATCTAATGCCATAGAAGATAAAATTGGTGGAGTTCCGCACAAATATTGGCGGATGTCTTCGGCTGGTTCGTATTGAGGCTCAAAGGTGAAGGGTGATTTATGTGCAAACCATCCAGTTAAGGGTTGATTGTACTTTCCAATATGACGGTCTGCGACATATAAATACCCAGGTGCACCTGGGCCGCCATTGAGATATTTGTATGAACAGCCGACAGCAAAATCCACCTTCCATTTGTCTAGTTCAAGAGGGACCGCTCCAGCAGAATGCGCTAAGTCCCAGATAGTCAATGCACCGGCATTTTGAGCGGCTCTGGTGATTTCAGAGATGTCCAGCATTTCACCATTTTTATAATTTATGTGCGTGAGAACTACCACACAAACGCCCTTATCTATTGATGAAATTATGTCCTCTCGCTCATCTACGTATATAATTTCAAAGTCTTTATCTAATTGTTTGGTGACACCCTCAATGATATAGTTGTCTGTCGGAAAATTCTTGCTCTCTGTGACAATTTTCTTTCGGCTTGGATTTATTGAGCAAGCAACAGATAAAACTTTAAATAGATTAACCGAAGTTGAGTCTGTCATAATGACGTTTTTAGATTGAACACCAAGTAAAGGAGCTATTTTTGCCCCCACTGTTTTTGGTAAGTCTGCCCATCCACTGTCATTCCAAGAACGAATTAATCCAACTCCCCATTCCTGCTCTGTCACCTCTTTTATGCGTTTGGTCGCATTCTTAGTCACCGGGCCAAGCGAATTACCATCTAAATAAATTATATCCTCCGGTAACAAAAATTCACTGCGCTTAGGAGCAAGCCCATCGGCTTTATCTTTTTCTTTTGCTCGGTCAAAGGATAGGTTTTTCATCTTGTTCCTAATTAGCTGGCTTAATAAAATAATTTATTTTAGTGACTTCAGATGTTTGGGCACCTTGGCTGCTGCACTCCAGATGGCTCCAAAAATATACCAATATACATACTCCTTAGAATATGAATAAATGTATATTTCAGTTACGCGCTGGCATTGCCGTGCATTGCGGCGCGTGAAGCTATATGTTTTTGGTTTGATTAAGAGAGACAAACTTTGATTGCGGATGCTTTGTTGCTCGTTCATATTTGCCTTGCGGCGTTCATTACTCTTGGCTTTTTCTTAATCCCAGTCGGCTACAAGCTTGGCTGGCACTGGATAAAAAACAGGAATGTAAGGCTACTTCACCTTTTCCTTATGGGCTTTATCACTGTTGAAACAATTGCGGGTGTGACCTGTCCACTGACGGTTCTTGAAAATATGTTTCGGGATGTTGATTACTCGTCGTCCTTCATGTCTTATTGGATGGCTCAGATTTTATATTGGAATGTGCCCAGTAAAGTATTTGTTCTTCTTTACTCGTTATGTCTGGGGTGGTTATTAATTTTATGGAAGGTTTGCCCCCCAATTCAGAAAATGAGTCATGGATAATAAAACACAAATTCGCAATAAGGACGTTGAGAACCCATTCAGCGAAATGGGGTTTATCAAGTTCTGGATAGTTTCGACAGTATTTTGGTTTTCTTTTCCCATGTCCTTAGTGCTTTGCTACTTAGCTATGGGTAAGGTAAAGACTAAGCAGTTGGTCAAAGCGTTAGTGCATGATTTTTTGCAAACGCTATTTCTGATATTTGTAGTTGTGTGGGTGATCCTCTACGCCGTTTATTATTTCATTTCTAATCTATTTTGATCTCTGGTTATGTGGGGATAGTGGCAAGAGCAATGGATATTCTGCTTTTTTAGCTAGAGGTTTATTTGACAAATCCTCGTAGAGCACAATTTGCGCAAAGTGCTTTGAGAAGCTTTTTATATATAACTAAGTTATTGAAAAGGTTGGCGCACCCGAGAGGATTCGAACCTCTGACCTCTGCCATCGGAGTATGCTAGACAATTTTTTTATTATTTAAAAACAATATTTTAATGTAATGTTCTAAATTAGTAGTAAATTATCTTACGCGCTATTTGTAGTAATTTTAGCATTAAAAGTTTTAAGTTGAAGATCCCTTTCTTTAATCGCCTTCTGACAAGTCAATTGCTGCGTCCGACCTTTACGTAGCTGTCAAAAGCTGGATTGCTTAATACGTAAACTATTCCCATTAGTCTCTTCCGATATTATTTATTGCACTTTCAACCGCAGACAACTTCACACTCTGCTTACTCGTAAGTCTGCTATCATCACTGATCTTCTCGTTACTACGTGACGTAACCAAGCTTGGAAGCGAAACTATATCTGCGCTTAAGTCGCTGCCTACTTCAAAGCCAATATCCTTATCAATCCAAACACGAAGGCTACTGTCATAGTGCAGAATTACTTGAAGTATCTCTAGCGCATCCACACAATGCCTTTCGCTCTTATCGTAGAACTTCTTGGCGTTAGAATGTTTGCCTTTACTGCTGTAGCCTTCCGCGCGATTGTAGTTAAAAGTAGCTTGCTTTAGCTTTTCTTCGTATCGCTTTAAGTTTCTCGGTTTGTCCTTAAATTCACTACGCAGTTCAAGTTGCTCTTGCCATTCACACTCAAGCTGTTCGTATTCATCTTCGCTTAACCACGTTTGCAGCTGACGGGTTTGCACGTTTTCTCCACGTTTAAGTTTGTCAGCTTTCCCTCTAACTTGTTAAGCCGCTTGCTTTCTTCGGCAGTCAGTTCGCGACGTGGATTAGCTTTTTCAATTCGCGCGTGTAGCAATTTACGAATGTTACTGCTTTGCTCCTTCTGGTCGTCGAGCCAATCACTCATTAGACAAAAATGCATCAAACGTTACTGGATCGCCTCTCTCAACATCAATCCCAAGCGTTTTTCCAATGATTTTGTCAAAAAATTTAGGCGATATACCATTTCCTGGGCGAATTGCCCTTATGTCACTTGGTTGAATGATTACACCTTTTTTTAAATCCTTCATGAAATACAGGGAACGCCGATATTTACGAGAGGCTTCCTCTGCAACCGCACGATTAAACCCCTTTTTTCCTAGTGAATTCCAGGCATCATTGCAGTCTTCCACCAATTGGCTCAATTGATTTGGGGTTAATGAAAAACTAGAATCTGGACCAACAGAAGTCTCCGCTGGTTTAAAATGTTTCTCGATCATAGATGCGCCTAAACCTATCGCAACTGTGGATGCAAGATTACTTAGTGTATGATCAGAAAGGCCAACTTCGACACTAAATTCGTCTTTTAAAAACTGGATATTTTTAAGATTAGAATCACGTAATGGCGCAGGATAGCTGCTAATACAGTGAAACAATAGAACCTCCCCGTTACCATAGTTAAGTGCTACATCCAAAGCCTCCCTTACCTCGCTAATACTCGCCATACCTGTAGACATCAATAATGGCTTACCACACTCTGCTGCACGCTTAATTAACGGTAAATCAACCAGTTCAAAAGATGCTATTTTATATGCCGGTGCGTCCAACACTTGTAATAAATCAATTGCGGTTTCATCAAAGGGTGAGGAAAATAATGTTATGTCGCACTCTCTAGCATACCTGAAAAGCTCCTCATGCCACTCAAAGGGTGTGTATGCTTCCTTATATAAGTTGTAGAGTGTGTAACCCTTCCACAGACCGTCAGCAATCTGAAAATCAGGTTTGCTAGACTCGATAGTCATAGTATCTGGCGTGTAAGTTTGGATCTTTACCGCACTAGCCCCGCTCTCTTTTGCTAATTTGATTGACTGTTTTGCTATATCAATAGACCCACCATGATTGGCTGACAATTCGGCAACAATATAAGGGGGTTCATCTTGCCCAATTTTAACTCCATCAATATTCATTTTGAATCCATATTCGTGCGAACGATATTTAAAATTCCACGGGAGGTCGGTATCAATTCATCACAGTCAAGCATTGAAATTTTAGTCCATGACAATGATGTATACTCTTCATTATCAATTGAGCTTGGCTTTACGTCATCATCCAATTTTATTCGGCAACAAATGTCCATAACTTGATTTGAAAGATCAAATACAAGTCCAATTTCCTCAACTTTTAAAACATTTTCAGATTTGATCGAAGCTTCCTCAAACAGTTCTATGATTAATTGCTTATGAAAGTCGATAGAGTCATTAAGTGACACGGTTTCACTTATTCCTCCCGATGGAACGAGTTCATTACTGTTAGAGTATTCTGTCACTTTTTGTCTTTTTGCAATGAGTGTAAATCCTCTTTTATCTACACAAACACCACTGACTGCCAGCGGCGTAAATTGCAAGCCTAATTTTGGGTTATTTAAAGCGTAGTAAAAATACCTATACGCCCCCCAAAACGCTTTAATTATCAATTTTTCTCCTTTAGTTTCATGGCGTAGATAATATAAAACTTTGCCATCATGTAAATATTTTGAAGATTGTGCTTCTTTCCAGAATTTTTTGATAGCTTTATTTTCTGAATAACTAACAATAGGGAAGTATCTATCGTCAACTTCAACCTTTATTTCAGAGGCTTGATCGACCACACAATATGCTCTATCAAATCCTTTGATAGTTTGGGGAATTTCTCTTATGTCGAGGACGCGACAATTAACACATTGCGCAGTCCCAATATTATGTTGATCAAAGAATATAACATTTACATTCGCTTCTAGGGCTGACTTAATTCCATTTTCAGAGTCTTCAATAGTCCATATTTCATCTTTACCCGAAAGCTTCTTCAGCAACAAATATATCTCAGGAGATGGCTTTGATTCTTTTACCTCATTACCAGTAATGATGATTTTAAATCTCTTATCGATTTCGTGCCTGTGAAGAATTGATTGTACCTCTGACCTTACAGAGGACGTAACTAATGCTAAGTCCACTCCTTGATCAGTCAAATCCTCCAACACTGACTCAATTCCATTTATTAGCGGGACAGAAGAATACGCCTCTGTGAGCAAACCATTATATTTTTCAAGTAACGCTTTTACACTCTCTTGAAGGTGATATTTATTTTTAAGTATTGAAACGATTTCGGTTATTGTCGGTCCGTTCAAAGACCCAAATTCAGCATCAGATCCCATTTTTCCGAATTGGTTAAGAAAGTCGTAGTAAACCGTTTTTAGTACGCTTACCGAGTCGACAACAACACCGTCAAAATCAAAAGCTATTAGCCGTGACATTTATTTACGCTTTAATACGTATAGGTTGTTTTGACCAAAATTTCCAAAACTGCCAAAACGATCATCAGGTAAATTGATCAACAGCTCTGTAACGCTGTTCATCAATGGGTGGTCGTAAGGAGTTGCTCCAGAATTAACGTGAGGTAAGAGGACATAGAGAAGAACATCATGTAGACTTGCAAAATTGTCCATTTTTAATATTGCTAGCTCAAGCTCTTCGGTAACAAATTTTTCAAATAAATTTTCATCTAAGAACTTGTTGTATGTGTCTGGACTCCTACTAGGCAGACCGATCAGTTCTCTAAGTTTATTCTGATTTGCATACGAATTCATAAAATTTTCGATAATTAGCAGAGAGCCATTAGGTGTAAGCAGGTCGACAATGTTTCGTAATGCTTCCTGCTGCAGCGTCCACGAATTCAAATTTATGAGCATACGATTTGTAATAACAAAATCATACGTTTGCCTTTTCAATTTTTCATCTGGAATTTTGAGAGCGTCTGCAACGGAAAATTCAATTTCTGAGTTATACTTCTCATTATTAATTTTTTTAGCCGCGCTAATCATATCCTCACTATAATCCACTCCTTGCAATCTAAGATTTGGTAATAACTGTTTAAGCCCAAAAAGATTGTATCCATTTCCACACCCTACCTCCAATAATCTTTCTTCTTTATTGTTATCACTGAGATCGACAATTGCTCGATAAAATGTATCAATCTCTATTCTTTTAATAGTCGGCGTTTTTGTTGTAGAGTAAATCGAAGTGGTATTTCTCTTCGCGTTTTCATTCCAATGTTTTTTAATGTCACCAAGTTTCATCATTGATTCCTAATTTCTATTTTAGATACGGCTCTTCCGCCCTTCAGATAGCGCACCTTTCAACATCCCAGCAGTAAAGCCAAACTCTTTGCAAAGGCGCTTTACTCCTTTCAGAGCATTAGCAAGTTCGTTCTTCTTAGCTTTAACCATCTGCTGCTGGATTGCTTCCATTTCAGCTTTCAACTCGTCATAAGACTTCATCTCACACCTCCGTTGGTTCTGTGTCAAAAGTAGTAAATTCTACACTATACTATTTTCCATCATTGAATGTATTACTAAATTATTAAAAAATTTGAAGAAATGGCGCACCCGAGAGGATTCGAACCTCTGACCTCTGCCTTCGGAGGGCAGCGCTCTATCCAGCTGAGCTACGGGTGCAATTAGAAACCTGCGGTTTCCCGCCAGTCTATAACAAACGTTATTACAAATGATGTCCCATTTGTCTATCTTTGGCAAGCCTGATAGTAAATCTGTACATGCTACCTTCCAAAAATTGATGAGCGGAGAATTACGACCACTGTTCTTTGCCCGCTGGAAGCAAGATGACCCTTTCACATTTTTGGGTTCTGGTTCTATTGTCTCTTTCGAAGATAATTTTGTTACTGAGCAAGGGTATAATTGCATAAAACTTATTGTGGCAATTGAGGACATAAGGGACATCATAGCGGAGACTGCGTCGGGTGCCCTCACGGTCGATGAAACAGTACACCATTCAGAAAATCCCCACAGCTCATTCATGTTTGAAAAACATTTGGAGGACTTTCTAATCAAAAACTGGCGCTCGCTGCCTATCGGCAATCAATACGACATTTACGAAGAGAATGGTGCGCTAGTGGGACAACAATATCGCACGTCCACAGGTCCAATCGATATTCTTGCGCTTAACAAAAACAAATCAGATTTCTTGGTCGTTGAATTGAAACGAGACCGTGCAAGCGATCCTGTCATTGGGCAAACGACTCGATATATGGGCTGGGTCGAAGAAAACCTGTGCAACTCAAAACAAACGGTAAACGGGCTTATCATCGCTCACCAGCAGGATGAGAATTTACGCTTATCTCTCAGTCAAAATGACAAGATTAGGTTTCTAAGATATGAAG
>CABYOG010000013.1 GCA_902520575.1 uncultured SAR116 cluster alpha proteobacterium | reverse complement strand
ATTGCTGTGCTTTCAGCTTTATCCATCAGCTTGCGAGCCTGTTTGGCTGCTGCATCTGTCAGGGTCAATATAGGCTGGCCAGTCCCTAAAGGGGTGATTTCGGTCTGTGTCATTTCATCACACTCCTGTTATTCGTCATAGTGCGCCGATCAAAAGCCATAATCAAGAGCCAGCTTTGCATCTTCGCTCATGCGCTCCGGAGTCCAAGCCGGCTCCCATACAAGAGTCACCGCGATCCGCCCTGCCCCGGTAAGCGCGGCAACAGCCTCAGCCACCTGGGCAGGCATTTCCCCAGCAACAGGACAACCAGGTGCCGTTAGCGACATATTTATCGCCACATCCCCATTTGGATGACAGGTAATGTCATAAATCAGCCCCAAATCATAAATATTTACAGGAATTTCTGGATCTTTAACCGTTTTCAAAGCACCAATCACCACTTCGTCAGCCAGCGCGTTGCCCTTGCTATCTGTCAGCGAAGTTCCAGCATAAGCTGTGTAGCCAGATGAGGTGTCAGGCAGAAAATCAGCCAAAGACGGCCCATCATCGTGGGTAAAATCAGTAGGGACTTTGGATATGCCACTCATATCTTTGTTATCCTTATTTGCTCAGCCAAAAATACGGTTAACTTTTTCAAGCGCCTCGGCCAGGACATCAAAATCTGATTCTTGTGTATAAACGCCGACAGATGCCCGTGCCGTCGAGCTCAGCCCGTAGAATTTCATCAGAGGCTGAGCGCAATGATGGCCAGCGCGGATCGCTACTCCATCCTGGTCAATCAGCGTCGAAATATCATGCGGATGTGCTGAATCAAGGGTAAATGAAATAACGCCTGATTTACCCGCCGCCATGCCAATGAAATTTAAGCCCTGAACAGATGCCAGACGCTGATGACCATAGCGCAGCATATCCATTTCATGATCCCGCAGATTCGCCATACCAATCTGTTGCACAAAATCTACAGCTGCCCCCAGACCAATACATTCAACAATGGGCGGTGTCCCCGCTTCAAAACGCAAAGGCGGTTCAGCATAGGTTGACCGGTCCGTTTTCACATCATCAATCATATCCCCACCCCCTAGAAATGGCGGCAGACCAGCCCATATCTCAGAGCGGCCCCAGCAAACGCCTATGCCACTTGGCCCGTATAGTTTGTGACCGGAGAAAACGTAAAAATCACAGCCCAGATCAGTCACGTCTACAGGCAGATGCGTCACTCCCTGACAGCCGTCCACTATACAGATGGCCCCATTTTCATGCGCTAGGGCTGCAATTTCAGCAATCGGGAAGACTGTGCCCAAGACATTAGAGACATGGGGGACAGAAATAATTTTGGTCCGTGGCGTTATATGCGCCTTAAATTGTTCCATATTGAAGTTACCATCTGCATCAACAGGAGCGGCAATCGTCTTTGACCCAACCCGGCCACCCAAAAGATGCCAAGGGACAATATTGGCATGATGATCAGCCACTGAGATCAGCACCTCATCGCCTTCACCAAGATTGGTGTTACCATAGCAATGCGCGATCAAATTAAGAGCCATAGTCGCCCCGGATGTGAACACAATCTCTTTTTCAGAACGCGCACCAATGAGTTGGGCAACCTTGCCCCGCACAGCCTCATAAGCATCTGTTGACGCTTCAGACAAATAATGCAGGCCGCGATGAACATTGGCATAGGTCTGGCTGTAAGCAGAAGACATGGTATCCAGAACCATCTGCGGCTTCTGGGCAGATGCTGCTGAATCAAGATAAACAAGCGGTTTACCATTCACTTGTTGGTCAAGGATGGGAAAATGCGCCCGGACAACGGCAGCATCGAAGCCGATCTTTTGCCCAGTCTTATATATAGAGGCCTGTTGTGTCATCTGCTTACCCGTTATTCAACTCCAGTTTGACGTGCCGTCCAGCCAGATACCTGACTTCGCAAAAAATCAGCAAAAGGCTGGTATCTGATTTCTTCCAGCGTATCGACAAGAAAGGCATCAATCAGCATGGTGCGTGCCTCTGCTTCATCAATGCCGCGGCTTTTAAGGTAAAACAGAAGCGTTTCATCCAACTCGCCAACGGTTGCACCGTGGCTACAGACCACATCATCGGCAAAAATTTCAAGCTCTGGCTTAGCATCAGCTTCAGCGTCACGAGACAGCAATAAAGCTCTGCTCATCTGCTGGCCATCTGTTTTCTGAGCATCCGGAGCAACCCGCACCCGCCCCTGAAAGACACCACGTGCCTTATCATCCAGCACACCGCGGATCAGTTGACGTGACTTACAATCAGCATATTCATGGCTGACAACTGTTGTAATGTCATGATGCTGGTTATCGCAGCCAAGATAAACAGCTGACATGGCAGCATGTGCATCTGGGGCGGCAAAAAAGCAATGCGTTTCCATGCGGGTTATCTGGCTGCCCTTGGAGACCGAAAAGCTATTCACATTTGCCTGACCGTCAAGCCTGAATAAAGTCAGGCCAAGATGTGTTGTGTGACCAGCTTCATCCTGGAGCTTGATGTGATCAAGTGTTGACCCCTGACCAAGTCGCACAAGAATAAGAGGCTGCGCCAGACTGGATGCCCCTTCATGAAGTTCTGCCAAATGAAGATGCGCACCGTCGGAAACATCAATGAAAACAAATGGATGAGTTGCTTCATCTGTTTTACCATCTGTGAATTGCAAAATGAGCGGCATATCAATCTTGGCTGAATCTGCAACCTCAATCTTCACAGCTGCCGTCTGGCGACTGGCTGATAATGCTGTCAGATGGTGGTTGTCTGGCAATAAGGCAAAAGCCTTATGGCAGATGGCCTTGTCAGCAGAAATGTCTGTTGCGATGATGCCCGCAGGAAGGCTGGCGGCCGCAAGGTCAGGCGCTAAACCGGCTGTGAAGTTCAACACTTCTCCGTGAAGCTTTGCAGCGCGGGCTATTGGAGCGCTCTGTTTTGGCGGGTTTAGAACAACATCTGACAAATGCGACAGTGAAGTGAATTTCCAGGCTTCTGTCTGCCCATTTGGCCAGTTCACAGCTTCAAGATAACTCTGCGCTGCTTCTTTTCGCTCCGCCCATGTTTCAAAAAGAGGTTCAGGCTGCATCGCCAAGCCCCGCATAACCATTTTCTTCAACTTCAAGTGCCAGCGTCTTGTCACCGGATTTGACAATCCGCCCACCTGCTAAAATATGCACTTGATCTGGGACAATATGATTTAAAAGACGCTGATAATGAGTAATGACTAACATGCCCCGCTCAGCCGAACGCAGCAGATTCACGCCTTCTGAAACGATCTTTAGCGCGTCTACATCAAGTCCTGAGTCGGTCTCATCTAGTATCGCCAATGATGGTTTCAGAAGGGCCATCTGCAGAATCTCATAGCGTTTCTTCTCACCACCAGAAAAGCCAACGTTCACCGGCCGTTTCAGCATGTCATCTTTGATGCCTAGCTCTTTGGCTTCTGCGCGGACCATTTTTACAAACTCAAGCTGGTCTACCTCATCTTTACCTGCTTCGCGGAGACGGGCATTCACCGCCGCCCTCAAAAACGCCATACCGCCCACACCGGGAAGTTCGACAGGGTACTGAAAAGCCAGAAACATCCCAGCACGGGCGCGTTCGTCGGCTTCCATCTCCAGCACAGACTCGCCATCGAGAACAATATCACCCTCCGTAACCTCATAACCGTCACGCCCGGATAACACATAGGATAAGGTTGATTTACCAGACCCGTTTGGCCCCATGATGGCATGGACCTCACCCCGGCCAATTGTCAGGTTAATCCCATGCAGGATTTCTGTGTCGCCGATACGGGCATGCAGATTTTTAATATCAAGAAGAGACATAAATCACAAATTCCTTTTCCTAATTAACCAACAGAACCTTCAAGGCTGATCCCAATAAGCTTCTGGGCTTCAACCGCAAATTCCATAGGAAGTTCTTTCATAACTTCTTTACAAAAGCCGTTCACGATTAAAGACACAGCTTCTTCCTCATCTAATCCGCGCTGCAGACAGTAAAAGAGTTGGTCTTCAGAAATGCGTGACGTCGTAGCTTCATGTTCAATTTTGGCAGATGGATTGCGCGACACCATATAAGGTACTGTATGCGCCCCGCATTTATCACCAACCAAAAGTGAGTCACACTGAGTAAAATTCCGGCTATTCTCAGCAGCCTTGTTCATCTCGACAAGACCACGATATGTATTGTTTGACCGCCCGGCAGAGATGCCTTTGGAAATAATGGTTGAGCGCGACCCCTCCCCCAGATGAATCATTTTTGTACCGGTATCTGCCTGCTGAGCGCCGTTTGTTACAGCAACTGAATAAAATTCTCCCACAGAATCCTTACCCTTTAATACACAAGATGGATATTTCCAGGTTATCGCTGACCCAGTTTCTACCTGAGTCCAAGAAATTTTTGACCTATCTCCGCGGCAGGCCCCGCGCTTAGTGACAAAATTATAAATTCCACCCTTGCCGGTTTCATCACCAGGGTACCAGTTCTGCACAGTTGAATATTTTATCTCAGCATCGGTCTGCGCAACGAGTTCGACGACTGCTGCATGAAGCTGGTTTTCATCCCGCTGGGGGGCTGTACAGCCTTCGAGGTAGGAGACATAAGAGCTATCTTCAGCAATAATCAACGTGCGTTCAAACTGACCAGTGTTTTTCTCATTAATCCGAAAATAAGTGGACAATTCCATCGGACAGTGCACCCCGTGGGGAATGTAAACAAAAGACCCATCTGTAAACACAGCCGAATTCAGCGCAGAAAAATAATTATCCGATACCGGAACGACAGATCCCATATATTTGCGGACTAGATCTGGATATTCGCGGATAGCCTCTGAAATGGGGCAAAATATGACTCCAGCCTTAGCTAGCTCTTCACGAAATGTCGTAGCTACGGATACAGAATCAAAAACTGCGTCTACAGCCACACCAGCCAGCATCTTCTGTTCATTCAGCGGGATACCTAATTTTTCATACGTGCGCAACAGTTCTGGATCCACCTCATCAAGAGATTTCGGACCTTCAGCTGATTTTGGAGCTGAATAATAATAAATATCATCATAATCGATCGGTGGGACATTCAGTTTAGCCCAATCAGGCGGTGTCATCTTCAGCCAATATCGGTAAGCCTTCAGACGCCAGTCAAGCATCCATTTAGGCTCCATCTTTTTAGCGGAAATAAACCGAATAACATCTTCTGACAGTCCCTTAGGGGCTTTTTCTGACTCAATATCCGTTACAAAGCCATATTTATAGGCCCCAGTCGCCTGTTCAACGGCTTCAATGGTTTCAACTGTCGCTACCATATTTTGCTACCCAATCTTCGTGTTTGTTATTAGTTTCATATGCTTGTTCGTATCTTTTGTACTGATGCTGAATCAGGAAAAAGAGTGGCTGGATCAAATAAGTCAGCGAGACTGACAGATAAAAGCGCCTCTCTGAGGGCCGAATTAACACGGTTCCAATTACCTCCCATAAAACAGCCCTGTTGCACAGAACAGGGCTCTTCCGCTCCATCAACACAAGCTGTGAGGGCAATGGGTCCCTCAATAGCCTCAACCACCTCTGCAATGCTGATTCGGCTGACCGGTCGGGACAGCTGGCAACCGCCACGAATACCACGCTGTGTCTGCACCAGGTCTGCCGCCACCAACGCTTTGATCACCTTCGCGGCTGTTGCTTGTGTGAGCTGAGCAGCCTCCGCAATCTGCCCACTGGACAACACACTGTCCTGGCGGCTGTGTAACACACCAAGCACAAGGATTGCGTAATCTGTCATTCGATTAAGTCGAAGCATTCTATGATTAATCTTTCCCGTCTGCCACTGCTCTTCATCCTCAATTACAAAACATCGTATTTGCGAATGATTATCATAAACAGGACTATATTGGTCTTATTTAGAAGAAATAAGAAATACTGCGTCAAAAGCAAGTCAACCTTAGTCAATTAGGCCTCTAATTTGACAAGTTTAAACGTATTTTTCGGATGGTGGCAGACCTAGGTGTGCCATCAGCACCGAATTCAATTAAAGGCTTCTGGCCTTAACTGATATCTGCCTTTTTCAAGGCCGGTGAACACATCTTCTATATCAGGGTGCCCAACAGGCCCATTTTCATCATCAGACAACAGATTTTGCTGTGAAACATAGGCAGAGTAATAGCTATCAGCATTCTCAGCCAACAAGTGATAAAAGGGCTGCTCACGTGCAGGCCGAACATCTTCCGGAATGGAGGCGTACCATTCTTCTGTATTATCGAATTCAGGATCAACATCGACGATTACGCCCCGGAAGGGGTAGTGACGATGACGTACGATATCACCAATACAGAATAAAGGCTTGTGGGTCGGTTTTGTTTTTGTCATTAGGCAGCCCGAAGTTCTCAGAACCGGTCTTTAACCTTAAGAACCTGCTTACCACCATACATGCCCGTTTTAAGGTCAATGTGATGTGGCCGGTGCAGTTCACCAGTTACCTTGTCTTCAACATAGGCATCACTCTTGAGAGAGTCATGGGCCCGGCGCATGTCCCGCTTGGATTTGCTAATTTTACTCTTTGGAACAGCCATTGTCTTTATTTCCTGCATGCAGCACTCTGAAGCATTCCCAGAGCAGCTTATATTTTCATCCACTCAAGCCCGTTGATACGCTTAAACAAATGGTGAATTCATAAAATTGGTGGAGCCAGACGGGATCGAACCGACGACCTCATGCTTGCAAAGCACGCGCTCTCCCAGCTGAGCTATGGCCCCTCAACACTCAATAACAATACCCTCCCCAGAGTGAGGACGATTATGAAGGCTCTATATGGGTGAAATGCCGATTAAGGTCAAGCTAAATTTCACACATGGAGACGGTTTTTTAGTACAAATATTTTATTCAGCAGCTGTCAGATGGTGAAGAGCGTCAATTACAGCTGGGTGCACCAATTTGCCCTGGTGTACATTTAGACCAGAAGCCAGATGTGAATCAGTTTCAAGTGCCGCCATGCCGTTTTCTGCAAGCGCCAGCACAAACGGTAATGTCGCGTTATTTAGAGCCTCAGATGAGGTGAGCGGCACAGCACCTGGCATATTTGCCACACAATAATGGACAATTCCATCAACCTCATAGGTTGGATCCTGATGGGTTGTCGGTCGTGATGTTTCAAAACAGCCCCCTTGATCAATCGCTACATCAACCAGAACTGCCCCAGGCTTCATTTGCTTCAGCTGCGCCCGAGAAACAAGCTGCGGTGCAGATGCCCCTGGAATGAGAACCGCTCCAATGACAATGTCCGCTGATAAGAGTGCTTCCGCCAGTGCCGCATCCGTTGAATACCGGGTTACTAAAGCTGTGCCAAAAATATCAGACAAATAACGCAATTTCCGCACTGATTTGTCAAATACGGTCACGCGCGCGCCCAAACCCACAGCCAGACGCGCCGCATTTGCCCCAACAACACCGCCACCAATGATAACAACGTCCGCAGCTTTTGTGCCTGGCACACCAGAGACTAGAAGACCGCGCCCCCCTTCATGCACTTTCAGGCAGGATGCGCCTTCAAGGACAGATAGGCGACCAGCAACCTCTGACATTGGTGCCAGCAAGGGTAGGCCATCCTCATCATCAGTTATAGTTTCATAGGCAATTGCGCTGCAGCCAGATGCTATTAAGCCAGCTGCCTGATCGGCATCGGCTGCCAAATGAAGGTATGTAAACAAAATCTGGTCAGATGTCAGGCGCGCCCATTCTGCTGGCTGCGGTTCCTTGACTTTCACTATCATCTGGGCCTGCTGGAATACCGCTTCGGCAGTCTTAAAAATCTCTGCACCAGCCTCTATATAATCTGCGTTGGATGCCGCAATACCGCGCCCGGCACCCGTTTCAACGTAAACATTATGCCCTTTTGCGGTTAATTCCTTCACCGATGACGGAACCAACCCTACCCTATGTTCATTTGCTTTGATCTCAGCAGGCACACCTATGCGCATAACATTCTCCCTTTTATTGGCTTTACTTGCAGGTTTGCATTCACCTCAGAATCAGAAGCTTACAAGAATTTACCAGAAATGGGATTGTGAAATTATGCGCCTCTAGAATAATTTACTGAATATTTCTTTACTTTTTTGATAAAATTACAATAATTATTGTGCAATTTATTAATTTTTAAAAATAAATTATTTATAGCAGGAAGCGAAAATGGACAAATTGGACCGGTCAATACTTTCCATTCTTCAGGAAAATGCGCGGATTTCTAATGTTGATCTGGCCGACAGAATCGGTTTATCTGCATCAGCCTGTCTGCGGCGCGTTGCCCAGCTGGAAAAGGATGGCCTAATTACCGGCTACCATGCGAACCTTAGCCTAGAGAAGCTTGGCCATTCTGTTATGGTGCTGGTGCATATAACGCTGCAGGGCCAGTCAAAAGAAATGCTTCAGGATTTTGAGGCCGCAGTCAGTAATATACCTCAGATACTAGCCTGTTTTTTGCTGGCTGGCGAGAGTGATTACCTGTTGCGGGTAGCAGCAAAAGATGTGGCTGATTATGGTCGGATACATTCAGATTTTTTGGCAGCATTGCCGCATGTTATGCGCATGGAAAGTAATTTTGTCTTGCGTGAAGTCACCAACCGCGGCCTGTCTGCAGAAGGTATTTAAGCACGCAAGCGCTGACCAAATAAACGGATGTCCTGAAGGAATTGGTTGAACTCTGACCAGTCATCTGAGGCAGCAATTGGTGCCCATATCCGTTCAACAACACCAATTTCAAGCGAGATGAGCGGGGCGGCCCGCACAGCCTGAACAGCTGTTTTGGTTTGTCGCGGCGCTAATGAAGATGCGTAATCAGCGAGCTTAGCCAGTTCAGCAGAATTACGCCAGGCAGGATCCGCAAATTTGTCCAGCCTTTGTCCCCCATACAACTCATGAAACAGCCTGTCCCAGCCGATTTGGCTTGCCTTAGCCGCCTCAAAGACCAGAGCTGACAATTGGCGTGCATCGTCATCAGTACCCTGTACGCCGAGGCGCCAGCGCAACCGGCGGGCGAGATTGCGTTCCATGGAAGAATAGAAGCCTGACAGTGTTTCTGCCAATATCTCCGGGTCTACAATATGCACAAAACAATCTGCCAGCCGGCACAAAGCCCACATTGCTGCTGAGGGCTGGCGACCATAAGCATAGCGGCTCGTTTGATCAAAATAGGCAGCAGTGAAACCTGGATCAAAATGAGGCAGAAACCGCCATGGCCCATAATCAAAACTCTCCCCTGTGATGTTGAAATTATCTGTATTCAGCACGCCATGCACAAACCCAGCGACCATCCATCCAGCAACCATGTCAGACACACGCTTTGCAAATTCCGGCAAAAAAGATAAAATCAGCGATTCATATGGAAGATCTGGGTCTAGTTCAGGGTAGTAATGACGCGCTGTGTGGCGTAGCAACTTCTCAAGATTGTCTTTCTGCCCCAAATAGGCAAGTCGCTGAAAACTGCCAATTCGGATATGGCTATGCAGCAGCCGAACCAAAACAGATGAGCGTGTGGGAGACGGCTCATCATACCGCTCAAGCGCTTCACCGGTTTCAATCAGACTGAAGCTCTGTGATGTCGGCACATTTAGGGCCGTTAGGAATTCGGTAGCCAAAACCTCTCGCACGCCGCCTTTCAAGGTAAGGCGGCCATCAGCTGCGCGTGCATAGGGCGTTCGCCCAGACCCTTTGGTTCCCAAGTCAAGAAGGTGACCTGTTTGTTGGTCTTTATATTGCGCAAACAAAAAGCCCCTCCCATCCCCCAGCTCCGGATTGTAGGTACCAAACTGATGCCCGTGATAGCGAAGCGCAAGCGGCTTAGGCAAGCTGCCCTGTAAAGGCATAAACCGTCCAAAATGATCAATAAATTTTTCGTCTGAAAAGTCCTGAAGGCCAATTTGCTCTGCAGCCCGCTGATTGCGATAACGGAGTGTATACTGAGGAAATCGCGCCGGGGTAACAACATCATAGAAAGCCGAGCCAAGCTGGGCGTGTATTGTTTGTGGCTCTGCTGTGGACATCAATTGTCACTAAACATGGTTTCTAACCGACTTTCGCAAATTCGACTTTCACGACCTGAGCAGAATAGACAAGCAAAATTTACCTGACTAGGCTGATTTTCATAAAAGGAGAAATACACTTCTACCCCAACCAGGAAAACAGCGATATGGATGAGTTTGTTTCAGTTATGCAACCAATTGAAGGCGCACAAGGCCTGCCGAATAGCTATTCCCGCTCAAAAGACCATTATAACATTCTGGAAGCTGCCAGCCTATGCTGGCCAAGGGAGTAATGTCTATGCGGCACAAATTTCGGATGACGGGCAACAATTATCAAAATTTAGAGGCCCGTCAGAAAAATGGAGCAGGGCTGCTGAATATTGCGCATTTTTCCCAAATGTTCTGTATGGGGTTCACAAAGACCACACCTTTGCCATCGTGCTTTTACCAAAAGGTCAGAAAACCATCACTGAACGCATTGCCTTCTATTACGCGGACGCTTAAATGCTGTCAGCTGATTATGCCTTAATGCGGGCCAAAAATGCGGCGATGTGGAAAGATGTGTTTATGGAAGATATCGAGGTTTAGAAGGCATGCAGGCCGGACGTATGGCCCCATCTTATGACGGTGGAAAATTTTCTGCATTTATGGACTATTCAACATATCATTTTTACAAATGGGTGGCGCAACGGTTGATACAGACAGGCTAAGATAATTTTCATATTCAGATGGAGCAGCTCGAAAAGTTGATTAAATGGAGCCGCTGTTCTGCAGCTCAGCTTCGAACATTTGGCTAAGCTTACCTGACAAAACATAGTCGCGGATAAAATCACCAAGCCGCTCAAATTCTGTGTAAAAACGAGTTCCCTTTGCATCACTTAGACCTTTGAATTCACTAGACATTTGGCGAACAAGCGACAAATCAGAGAGAGGCGGGGCAAGAACTACATTCAGGCCCTCAAGGATTTTAGAAATAGCAGACAGGTCGCGTTGTGCCGGAGGAATACGGTTAGGCACAATGATAAGGTGGGGGGTAACAGACCCACCACTTTCTTTCCGTTCATCCATCTCGCGCACGAATTCAACAGTTGGCCGTAAATCAGCCCAGGACAGTGACGTTGGGATGATAATACATTCACACATCATCGCAATTTGCCAAACATTACCCGGCCACCCTGCACCAGTATCCACAATAGTCAGAGACTCCGCGTTTGAGCGCATGCGGCGCATAACACTGTCCAATGTAACAAGACTTAGGCCATCAAACCTATCGCTGACAGGAACATGTCGGATATCACGTTCGTTAGCAACAGAACTAAGCAATTCAAAGGATGTACCTTGACGATCTGTATCCAACATTTGGATCGGGCGTTTAGGAAAACATGTCCTGAAATAATCATAGAGAAAAGCCGTAATCGTGCTCTTCCCCACACCGCCTTTGATATTACCCACAAAAATGGACTGGCCTTGTTCCATTTTTTATCCTGTTTTTATATTCAAAAGTCATCACTCTGCAAAATCACTGCCAATGTATCATAAACGCCATAATTAAGACAGTTTAAAGCTCTACCTTCCTATTTTACGGCATTGTTAAAAAGAAACAGGAGAACCCACCCAAACCAGCCTTTGTTTTCTATCACAATAGCCCACAGACAGACTGTTGGCCACTGAGGATAAATTATCCAACAAAGTAGCTGGCTGGACAATAATCACGCCTGTCCAATTTTCTGGCCGACCCTCCCAGCTCTGCCCAGGAGCAGAAATATAAATAGGCGAAGGTAAGTCAAGGCAACTTGCCAGTAATTCACCCAAATGCGGCACGGCCACAAAGGCAAAAGCAGGGGCAATTTCATGATCCGCCGCATAAATATTTTTTAAACCTTCCAGAGGTTGTCCAGGAGAAACCATATCCTGAAAACACATGGATAGAGGGCTTTTGGCACGCTGACAACGTTTAGGAACAAGTCCTGCATTCCGCATTCGCACTTTATAGGACGCTGCGACCCAGTCAGCAACAGACTGGGCCCGGCTAGTCATTTGAACAGTATGGTTCTTCAATATCTGGTTATTCAGAAACACAGCCCCAAAAACAAACAAGCAAAAGAGACCAATAATAAAAATACTAACTTCAAGTTGGGATAAGCGTTGATCTAGAATGGCTTGTTCATGCAGGTTTTTCTGAGCAGTTACTTTGCTTGCCTGTTGTTTTTTTGCCATCAGCTAAACTTCATGTCCCTTTAATTTACCAATATAATTGCCTTAGGCACAGATCATAACCGACCGTGATGCCCTTTACTATGGCCAGTCTCGTCGGTTATTTGACATTTGAAAATACTTGGGAAAATCGGATTAGGATATGGATGATAATTCGCGCGCCTGAAGATATAATGAACGGGTGTCATCAATATACATTTCTCGGGTAATGTGACCACCCTGATAGAGGCCGCGTAGTCTGACCATCTCCTGCTCGATACGCCGGAGCTGATCCGCCGTAGAAATTGAGTCTTTTACATCTAAGGAGGGTGCTGTCTGTTCTGCAGGAGTTGATTTTTGTCTTGGGCGTTTGAAAATCTGAAAATCTTCAACCTGCTCTGATACCAATTCAGAATTTTCCATGATACTCGGTCTCTGTGAAGTCAAAGCGTCACCCTCTTCAGGCTGAGTGGATTTGGAAATGATAGGTTCAGGCACTTGCGTCTTAGCTCTAGATGAGTCAGCAACCTCTCCTTTCTGATGAGATAAGTTGCTGCCAGATGATCGACCACGAAAAGCAATTACCATGATAAGAACTAATAATATTCCAAGAACCAAGCTTAGCAGTATAATCAACATCCGCGCCGGATCGGTTATCCCGTACATGGAGAAAAGGTCAGTGACAAAAACTGGGAGCTGGATGTTAGTCATAGCTACCGTTGTGCATGAAACACCCGCAAATATCAACTGTCAATAGCGGCCATGTTAGAGCAAAACAGGTAAAAAAAAGAAAAAATAAACAGCAAAATTTTCATTTGACAGGCGGCATCAAATGCTTGCCATGTAGAACCTCCGATGCCCAGCGTGACTAATAGAGAGCTTTGATGATGAAAAGACCTAAGATAGCTTTTTTTCTTTCGCGGCGTCGGCTAAGGCTCGGTTGAAAATTATGAATTTTTTTATAAGCTCGAATTAGATTATATTCGCGGCCTGCCGAACCGCAACTTGGACCACTCTCAAAGGGCTTAAAAGTAGTCTGGCTAGCCACCTAATCAAATAACCCGACTATTCTCCGCAGACAGCTAAGCGCGGGGCGAGATGTAGCATATATTAAACTCATGGTTGCCGCTTTAATCCATGATTTTTGCAATGCACTGGCACCAAAAAATCATTCCCAGGTGTCCGCAACAATCATTCGGCCTTTTTCCCTTGATGAGGCAACATGGATTCTGCAAATGCATGGTCTATTTCAAATGTATTATTATGTAGCCAAGTAAATTTTGGAAAAAGATGTCAGAGATATCTACAGCGAACATAAATTATTCAATGCGGCTGTGAAATTCTATAAAAAATAGAACCAGTTTCCTTCCGTTACATAATATAAAAAATGAACTGAGTTATTTTTAGCCCACAACCGTACAACAATATAGCTAGTAGAAAAAACGATGTTTAGACGCCTAAGTCAATCCTTGTTTGAATCCTCTATCAAGTCTGCCTATACCCGTCGTTTTAAAGAAAAGGGCGCACATGCAGAGGGGGTTTTCTGGTCCTCACGGGTTAGTCAGACAGCCCGCTTTGAGCAGGCGCTCGCAACTATGCAGGCTGAGTTTGGTTCAACTAGCTTCTGCATTGCAGATATTGGCTGTGGTTATGGGGCTCTGTTTCACTATATCCAGAGTAAACCTGCCTGGCATCAAATAGACTACAGCGGAGTGGATATTACACCTGAGATGGTGAACTATTGCAAACGCGAACATGCCTTACATGAACATCGCTTTTCACTGGGCCGGAAGCCCAAACACCCTGTTGATTTTGCTGTATTTGTAGGCACGTTTAATCTTTGTCACACCGATGATTATGAGCTTTGGGAAGATTATATTTTGCGCCATTTAGCTGTTAGCTGGGCGCGCGTCCGATATGGGCTAATCCTCAACATCACCAGCCTTGAAACAGCTAAAATCAATAATCATATCTTCTATGTGAACCCAAAGGCATTTGCAGAAAAGCTCGCCAGCCGATTTGGCGCGGTAAGCGCGGCACCTACCCAATTTGTTCCCCAAGACACAACCTTCATCATTTGCAAAGAAAAACATGAACGCCACATTACGAAATTGCGCAAAGCTCAGCGATAACAACAAGGGAGCCGCTTTGATGACAGGCGCTTCCCTTGCCTTCGTTCTGAATGATTTTATGATGAAGCTTGTTTTTACAGAACTGTCTATCGTTCAGGGTGTTTTTCTGCGCGGGCTACTTGTTTGTCCCATGCTTATGCTGATCTGCCTGCAGCGGCATCAGCTTTTTACAGTTGTGCCACGCAGCGACCGCAGTATCATTGCCTGCCGAACAGGAATGGAAATTGCAATCACGTTTTTGTTTCTGCTAGCGCTGTCACAATTGTCACTGGCTCACGTGACAGCTGTTCTACAGGCGATTCCATTAATTCTTACTGCATTTGGCGCAATTATCCTGCGAGAAAAGGTCGGATGGCGGCGATGGATGGCGGTTGTCACCGGTTTTATTGGCGTGATGCTTATCATCAAGCCGGGGCTGGATGGTTTTTCTGTATTTTCCTTGTCTGTACTGATGGCGGCAATCCTGATCGCAGCCCGTGATGTTTTGACTCGCCAGTTGAGTGTGCAGACCCCCTCATTTCTTGTTGCATTGGTTACGGCGCTCGCAGTTACGGTTGCAGGCGGCATGGCCACTGTGGCTACTGGCTGGCAGGCACCATCACCATCCAGCTGGTTCTTGATGAGCGGTGCAGCACTTGCAATACCTGCGGCATATGTGTTGAGCATTGCTACAATGCGTGTTGGGGATGTCAGCTTTGTTACCCCCTTTCGATATACAGCGGTTGTGTTTGCAACTATATTGAGTTGCCTGCTTACAGGACACCTTCCTGACGGACTGTCTTTTTTGGGTACAATCCTGGTAATTGCAGCAGGGATCTATTGCTTACATCGCGAACACTTGCTGGCTACACAATAAGCAGGCTATGAGTTCCACCTATGCAGACAGCCGCGTCATCGCTGCAAAGGCAAGCCGCCGGATAAGATGATTGCGACGCTGTGTAGGCAATTTACGCAATGGCGCCTCACGCAGGATATGCGTATCAAACCCATCTGTGATGAGAATCCCGCAGCGCATTTCATCTGCCAAACGCTCGACCGGAAAATTCTCTGCAACAGCAAAATAAAATTGGTCTGCCCAGTCCAGATAATTCTGCCATTTCTTGTCACTGGAAAAATCAGCTAGAGAGGATTTTACCTCAATAATGGCTATATGCTGGCTACGACTCAGTGAAATCAGATCAACCCGGCGCCCAGTTTTCAAGGTAAACTCAGACAAGGTGGCATCACCCATCTCTTGAAAAAAACTGGCGACAGCTGTTGTAATTCTTTCTGCAGATAGATTATCAATATGTCGTTTATCTTTCGGTGTGGCTGAAGTATTTGACATGACAAGCTGCTCTGCGGATCCATTCTAAGACAAAGACTGTAAATAGATATTAGCCTGATTAGATTCTGGTTGAATTGACATTATAGAACTAGCATGAACCAGCTTTATTCGACAGGTTTATATTCACCTATCGCTTGAAGAAGCTTAGCAATATAGCGTTTCTGCTGTGACATTTGCGGAGCAGGTTGCAGAGGTGGTCGCCTCCTCGGATTCATCAGTTCTTCATTCCTTGCTGCCGTCCTGGTTTTGTTTTGAAGCCCCATCTTGCTGTAAATTGTCTCCAGCAGTCCCCAAAGCTGAAAATCAAATGGGCGTGCCTCAAGCTGCTTCTCTGCCATCTGCCTGGCTCGCAGGTATTGACCATCAGCCATGAATTGTCTGATTAGCCCGAAATTCTTAACACCAGCGCCTGCAGATGACGGGTCCTGTTGTTCGGAGGGCTCTGAGGAATAGAGCAGAAGTTGCGCTTGTTCTGGCACAACTGTAGCAGTTGCGCTGTCCTCACCCCCCTGACCTGACAGGTCATCAGTTGGTGGTTGTGCCTGCTCTGCTCCATCGCCGTATTCTGGCGGATCATAACAGCAGGCAGATGACGGAGGGGCTGTAAGGACTGTTATGCTAATTTCTAACAGAAAAATAAACACACAAAAAGGCAGCGCTGAAATTAGCTTGGTGAGGTTCCGCGCAAACCAGGTCATATATCTTCATCCAATCCAAAATAAGAAAACAGCCCCGTGAATTCTTCCCATTTAGCTAATAACGACAGACAAACTGCAAAGTTTATCCGCATATATTTGAGTTTTGTAAACCTTTAAAAGCAATAGAACAGGGTATCAATTAAAGTCAAATTTATGCTAATCAAAGGGACGGTGTTATGTGTCAGTGGGGTAAAAAATAAAGATGAGTGCGAAACCACCTGTTAAAAACGATGATTTGGCGAGAAAAAAAGCTCTTAAAACTCTTTTAGAAGAAACAAAAACAACTCTAGAAGACAAAGTTGCTGCGCTAAAAACCGTTCATGCTGTTGATAAACAAAAAATTAGTGCGGCTTTGTCTAGCATGATGAAGAAAGATTAGTCAGCTGCCTCAATGATGCGGACCTCACGCACAACACCCCCGTCCAGCGCGGCCAAAGCCTCAGTATAGCCGGCGCTTTTGTAGGCTGCATTCGCTGCCTCAACACTGTCAAATTCAATTAGGACTGTGCGCTGCATCTGTCCATGTTCATAAATTATAGCCGGTATGCCGCGGGCAAGAATACGCCCTCCAGCTGCAGTGAGTGCTGGTCCAGCAAGGGCCGCATAGGCGGCCAGCTTATCGGAATCAAGCACTTCATTATAAATCGAAATCCAGTAAGCTTTTTTGCTCATTTAATGACCTGCATTTGGTCAGACCTTATTAAGCTCAGCACGCGTTTCTTGCGACCAGCCTACAAAACTGACACCGTCGTCGATTACAAGTACCGGCCGTTTCATGAGAGATGGATGTTTCGACAGGAGTGTGTAGGCCTTTTGGCCCTTATCATCTTCAGATAGTTCGCGCCATGTTGTTGATTTCTTATTGAGTAGAACTTCGTCGCCATGTTTGGCTAAAAGCCCGGCTAGCAGCCCCGGGTCCATGCCATCTTCACGCACATCAATTAATGTTACATTATGACCATCACCCTCGAGCTCTTTCAGGGCTTTGCGGCAGGTGTCACAATTTTTTAACCCATAAAGTGTCACATTCATTATCGGCATCCCCTCACCCAGTGCAGGTGTTGCAGCTTTCCTTTACGGCCTGTTATGGATAACAGTATGAAAGAGTTGCAGATTTAGCAAGTCTCAAGCCACTTTATTACCTTACAGAACCTCAAAAATAGTCTTTTTATGCTATTTTCGGCTCAAACTTGTCACTTTTCTGTAATCTGTCTACTGAAAACGAACTATTTCTGGCTTTAAAATCACCCCCAAAGCAGGAAGGTTTTTGCGATCTAGCGTTTTAAACTAGATCGCTTCATTTTAGCTAGTTTCAAAAAGTTGATGCGCAATTAGACTGTAACATTTCGGGTTGGATTACAGAGCATTTCAGTTGCAAGTTGAAAAATCCAACCGGCCTTTTTGCAAAAGGTAATCTGTAAAAGGCAGATATGTGGTATTTTGGATTATTTATCGAGCAATGTTAAAACTTAGATAACATCTACAAGCTCGAAACAAAACCTTATACATTACTAGCCTAATTCGCGAAGCTTAATACTTCTATTTTGTGATAAAGATCGGTGAATCGTTCACATTTTTGACTTCAATAGAGTAACTCTGCTCAGCAGTCAGTTTGCCTTTGTCAATTGCCTGCACAACCAACTCATGAACACCGACATCAACGTTTGAAGGTGTACCTGTCAGTAATCCTTCCGGCGTAAGCTTTAGCCACTCAGGTAAATTTACAGCAGAGAATCGTAACTTATCTCCATGGATGAGATCGATGTCCTCATACTCAAGCTGCTGCTCATACAACATATCTTGTGTTGCAAAGCCCAGTGGTCCGGCTAATACAATGGGAGCGTCATTTGTATTCTTGACAACAATAGTCAGGCTCAATTCGTCTGACTCGCCGGATAGGTCCGTCACCCGCACCTGTACCTCATGCGTTCCTACATCACCATTTTCAGGCGTTCCCTCCAAAACACCATCAAGTGTGAGATATAGCCAACTAGGAAGCTGGACCGCCGAAAATGTCAGCTTATCGCCATATTGCAGATCATCATCAGCAACATGCAGTTGCAGGCTGAACGGGCTGTCTTCGTTTGCTGAAAGATTGTCTGAAGAAGAAGACTCAGATATCTCAGCGTTTCTATTGATTATGGGGGCCGCATCTTCAGCTATCGAAATGACAAATGAAGTCACCTTATCTACAGCGGCGCAGGATGTCAGCATCACTAACGCCATAACACCCGCTAAAATTTTTAAAATCCGCATAATGCCCTCACCAGCCCTTTGCCTTTGAAATACGGAGAGATTAATGGTTTTTTTAACAAAAGGCCAACAGTATATTGCTGGAAATGAAACTCCATAAGTAATCATTTGCTCGATGTATAGCCTTTGCTATTGCGATGCTCTACGATGTCAATATAGCCCGTATTGCCCCTATGATCATCTGGACATCACTAATTTCCGTTTTAACTCTTGCAAGGTCGCATAAAATTAGAACACTGAATGAAATTCTTTTATTCAAAACTTTACATGTGAAGAGGTTATGCTCATCCGATTGCAAACTAAAATAATCTGATTTACTACAGCCTAAGCATGAAAAGGCAGAAAAAGTGGCATCTTTTTATTTGCTGGCAATGGTGGAGCGTACTGGGATCGAACCAGTGACCCCTACGATGTCAACGTAGTGCTCTCCCGCTGAGCTAACGCTCCATTCCGAAGGCAAATTTATGCAACTCGCAAAAAATTCAGTGACCAAACTGCGGACAGAATTAAAAGAATTTTCCCATCAAGTCAAGAAGAAGCAGTGAGCCGGAGTATCAAAACAACCGTAAAAAATTATTATGATTATCGCATTGATTTTCACCTGCCAGCTTAGAAAAGAAAGTTTTAGCGTGTTAAAAAAACCAGTTAAGCCGTTCCCATGAACGAATTATCACATCTAATTTCCACCCACCATTCTATCGGGCGACAAGGTGTTGAGGAGCAGGTGGAAGCCCTAGTGGCTCAAATCCTGCCGGATGAACATATTGACCCCTTTCTCCTTTACCCTAGCGCGCAAGTCGGCCCGGTCGTGTTGTCCGTTCCGCATGGAGGCTGGCAATATCCCAAAAGCCTGGTTACCACAGATAACCTTGAGCGCTGTGCCAGTCTCGCAGATACCGGCACAGCAGAATTAGGGATAATGCTGGCCGGTGACAACTTTCCAGTGTTGATTGCCAGCTGTAGCCGAGCCGCGTGTGATCTAAACAGACCAAAGCAAGCCCTTGACAGGCTTTTATGTGCCGAAGCTGATACGTTTGTTCCCATTGCCTTCAAGTCTTATGTAGCGGCCGGCTATGGAGTTATTCCTCGTCTGAGTGCAGATAAACTACCCTTGTATGGAAAGATTCTGGAAAAGGTACAATGGCAAAAAATGTTAGATCTTTGGCATACCCCTTATCACCAGAAATTAACTGATTTGCTGCGCCTTGCCCACGCGCAGAATGAACATGTTTTTCTTATTGACTTACATTCAATGCCAGATAACCCTGAGCGCCCTTCAAGACAGAAACTTTTTCCTCTGGCATCCAGACGTCTTCCTGATTTTGTGTTTGGAAATCTCCATGGTGCTACATTGACACATAAAGCTGCGGGGCGCATTGACAGAGTTATGAGCCAGACGGAATTCAGTTGGCATTGGAATACGCCTTATGCTGGCGGTTATATTACTCGCCATTATGGTTTGACCACGAAAGAGGATGGTCTCATGCCTCCTATTGAAGTTTTGCAGATTGAAGTCAATCGCAGGCTTTACAAGTCACAGATAAATAATCAGCGAAATGCCAAGATTATGGCTGTAAAGCACGTGATTGAAAAGATTGTGACCGCACTAACTGACCAGTGAAAGATTCATTTGCTTAGATCACCGTTTTGGCACATAAGGGTTCGCACTTCCCTTTCGCAACAGCATCCGCACAGGAATTCCAGACAGGCTGAAATCAGCTCGCAGCCCGCCGATCAGATACCGCAAATAAGATTCAGGCAAATCGACGGGGCGGCTGGCAAAAAGTGCAAATGTGGGTGGGCGCGTGCGCACTTGTGTCATATAGCGAATGCGCAGGCGCCGCCCTTGTGACATTGGCGGTGGATGTGCCTCAAGCATAGGTTCAAGCCAGCGATTCAACCGGCCGGTTGAAATACGGGTATTCCACAGACGGTGTACATCGTCTACGGTCTGCATGAGCCGATTAAGACCCCGACCATAAAGACCGGATATGGGGACAACTGGCACACCGCGAACCTGGGCAAGAGAGGTTCCAAGCCGGTCATTAATCAACTGCATTGCAGACTGCTTATCAGCTACGTCATCCCACATATTTGCTGCAATCACTAGCGCCCGACCCTCATCTGTGATCTGACGTGCTATAACCATGTCCTGACGATGCGGCGGCTGGCGTGCATCAAGCATCAAAATGCAGACACGCGCAAATTGGATTGCCCGCTGTGCGTCACTCACCATCAGGCGTTCAACCTTGTCTATGACACGAGCTTGACGGCGGATGCCTGCCGTATCAACAAGCTGGTAATCCTGCTCACGCCAAACAAACGGCAGGGTGATCGCATCACGTGTAATCCCAGCTTCTGGGCCAGTTAGCAGTCGCTTTTCACCAATAAGTGCATTAACAAGTGTTGATTTGCCCATATTAGGCCGCCCGACAACAGCAATACGAATAGGTTCATATGCAGCTTCATCGATCCACATATCCGGTCCATCATCTGGATCAAACACAGGGCTCTGCACATCTTCATCATCTGATGGTTCAGGCTGATCCTCACCAAATAAAGCTGCTTCCAGCCCCATCTGGCGAGCCAGAACCAGAAGGGCATCATACAAGTCAGACAGGCCATCGCCATGCGCCGCAGATACAGGCACAGCCGGACCAAGGCCCAACTGCCAAGCTTCTGCGAGGGTTTCAATCCCTGCCCTGCCCTCACATTTATTTGCAAGCAGAACCACAGATGTGCCACTTCGTCTGATCTGCTGTGCAAAATAAAGATCATCAGGCAAAAGACCTGCCCGCCCATCGATCACCAGCAGAGTAATATCTGCTTGCTGCACTGCTGCTTCTGTCTGCAGCCGCATGCGATCTTCAAGTGTGCCTGCCTTTGCTTTCTCAAGTCCAGCGGTATCTATCAGGCGGAATCGCATCTCTGCCAACCGCCCCTCTCCCTCGCGCCGGTCACGTGTAACGCCTGGCTGATCATCAACAATAGCATGGCGCGTGCCGGTCAGGCGGTTGAACAGTGTTGATTTACCCACATTTGGGCGACCAACAATAGCAAAGGTTACAGTCATATCTATCGCCCAGATTTATCGCCCAAAGCTATCTCCAGGTTACAAGACGGCCAGAACGGGTCAGAACAACCAATGTGTTCTGTGCAATAATCGGATCAACATTTACCGCCCCACTCAGCGACTGCTTGTCAACCAGAACACCTGTATCCGCATTCAGACTGTATATCCGCCCAGAGGATGAGAAAACATGAACCTGTCCGGAGGCTACAATGGGGCCAAAATAGCGGGTTACATCTGTTGCCGAAATAGCGGCCAGCTCTGCACTTCCCGGTAAGTCTGTATGCCAACGTACGGCACCATCCGACTTGCGCAGCGCGACCAAATGGCTGCTGGTTGTTAGTACAAAAAGGCTTTCGCCTGCGACCCAAGGCATCTGTACGCTGCTTATCGGCTGCTCCCAAAGTTGAATTCCAGTTAATGAGTCAAAGGCACCTAAAATACCAGACTGGCTGACAACATAGACGGCATCGCCATCATGAACAGGATTAGCCAGAATATCCCCCAGCTCTTCAAGCGGTGTGCGCGGTGCTAGTGTTGCCAGACTGTCTGCCCAGATCAGCTTCCCGTCAGCCACTGCATTTGCAGAGACTTCACCGCCAATACCTGCTACAATAACCGTACCCTTATGGACTGTTGGTGATCCTGACCCCAACACAACTGTATCTGCAGGCAGACCACTTGTTTGCCAGACTAACGCGCCATCATTCAAACGGAAAGCCAAAGTACTGCCATCGATATCTGTAACGATAACACCCTCATTTCCAATCAAGGTCGGGCCGCCGGCAAGGGGTTCTGAATTTTCCACAGACCATAAAATCTGATTTGTGTTGCTGTCGATGGCGGTCAGCATCTTCCGACCTGCATGAGCGACGAGAACCTTCTCATTCGCTGCCAGACCACCTGCTAAGCCAGGGAATAAGCCAGCCTGCGCATCATCAATCTGCTCAGTTGCCAAGACTTTACCTGTTTCAAGGTCAAAAACAGAAACTAACGCGTCTGCTCCAAGGGCGAATACTTTTCCATTGACGATAACGGGCTGTGCCAACATCACCACATCAGAGTCTGTCTCTTCGATTCTGGCTTTCCAAAGCTGTTTTAAGGGTAAATCAAGAGACAAATGCCCGCCATCGTGTGCTGAGGTGACACCGGGATGGCCAAATGCACTATTCACAACTGGGTTGCCAAGACCTGCTAGTTCAGCTGAGGCCGGCCCATCAATCATCAGTGTGCGCAGGTCAGGAAACACATCCTCACGATCACCTGATAGGCGCACTTCTTTGTCCGCACAGCCGGCAAGCGCAAATAGGCAGATTGCCAGACCTGCACGCCGCACCGCTGAGTCGAAGCGAAGAGAGATAGAGAGAAGCTTATGTAATTTCATCATAATTCACTTTGAAATATTTGATCTGTATTAGAACCTCCGGGAAATTAGCCATCTTCCAGTCTTTAATTCAGCTATTATCCAAAACAGTTAGAATTTGCGAGGCACGTTGCCTAAGGCTTGCTGGAATATCTGTCAGAGCCACTAGCTCATTCAGCTTTTTAATTGCCGCTGCTTTGTTGCCACGTCTGACATCAAGTGCCGCTGCCTGTTCCAGTGCCAGCCCCTTCAATGGTGAGACCGATGAAATCAGCGGGTCAAGACGAGTCTGCAAGTCTGATACCAGCTTTGACTCAGGGGCCTGCATAACAGATAAAAGCAAGGCAATATCGCGATAAATCTGCAGAATGTCATCGCGTGCTGCGATGCTGAGATAATGCTGTTCGGCTTCAGCCGCCTGATCATTTTCCGCCAGAGCAGCGGCAAGTCGAAATTCTGCCAGCAGAACATAACCGTCGGAAAGCTCCTCTTTGGCTGCCTCCAGCATTACTGACACATCATTAGATAAAATCGCGTTAAAGAAGAGGTCTGCAGAACGGGCATCACGCTTTTGTGTGTAGTAGCTGTATCCCTGTGTCAGGCTGACCCCGGCAACAA
>CABYOG010000012.1 GCA_902520575.1 uncultured SAR116 cluster alpha proteobacterium | reverse complement strand
CAGCAAGTGATCTTGAACTGACCCAGTCAATAGCTGCGCCGTCTGTATTCATCAAACAATTGATGGTTGCCGGCAGCTGACGAACATGAACACAGCCCCTGATTCTTCAAAACTTACGCCTGTACATGCTCGGCGGGGTATGCGGGACTGGGTGGAGCTGATGGCAAAGGACCACGGTGTTCTGCGATTGTGGTGGCATAATCTGCATCAAATTGACAAAAAAATGTGGCGCAGCAACCAACCAACCCCACGACGGATTGAACACGCAGCCCAACTGGGCATTCGGACGATTATAAATCTACGTGGGCCAAGGTCGGATGGGGGTTGGCGCCTTGAAGCTGAAGCCTGCGTGCGCCACGGCTTAGAGCTAGTGGATTTTACTGTAAGATCACGCGCTGCGCCAGACAAACAAATGCTATTTGACACAAAGGCCCTGTTCGACAGAATCAAAGGACCAGCCCTACTGCATTGTAAATCTGGAGCGGATAGGGCCGGGCTTATGTCAGCGTTATATTTGCTGATGCAGAAAAATAGGCCAGTCGCTGAAGCTTCACAGCAATTATCCTTTCGCTATCTTCATGTCAAACAGGCCAAGACTGGCTTGCTGGACGCCTTTCTGACCGCCTATGCCCCCTATGAAGCAGAAAAAATAGAGTTTTTTGACTGGGTAAAAGACATCTATGATCCGGAAAAGCTACAGGCCGAATTTTTTTCTTCATTCTGGGCAGACAGGTTAGTTGACAAACTTTTAAAGCGGGAATGAGCCAAGCCTTAAGAAAAAGACTGCAACGCGCATAAATGAGCATAAAGCCCATCTTTGTTTAGTAATGTCTGATGCGTGCCTGTTTCAGCAATTCGACCTTTATCCAGCACAATAATTAGATCTGCTTTTTGAATAGTTGACAGCCTATGGGCAACAACAAGCGTTGTCCGGCCGGATGACAGCCGATCAAGCGCTTCTTGAACCAATTGTTCAGACTGGGCATCAAGTGCGCTTGTAGCTTCATCAAGAAGCAAAATCGGTGCGTCTTTCAGCATAGCTCTTGCAATGGCAATACGCTGACGCTGCCCGCCGGATAATTTATTTCCACCTGCACCAACAGCTGTGGCGTAAGTATCTGGCAACCGGTCAATAAATTCGTCTGCAGCGGCTGACTTTGCCGCTATTTTGATGTCCTTGTCTGTTACCCTCTTACGCCCAAATCCAATATTGGCCGCAACCGTATCATCGAACAGAACAGCTTCCTGAGATACCAGAGCGATATGGTCTCGCAAATCAGAGAGAGAGAACTGAGAGATGGATACGCCATCGATTGTGATCTGGCCTTCAGACGGATCATAAAACCGTGGTAAAAGATTTATAATTGTTGATTTGCCACTGCCACTTGGCCCAACGAGTGCCACTGTCTGTCCCGGAGCAACTGTAAAGGATATATCATCCAGAATGGCAGCGTCTTGATAAGCAAAGCTGACCTTTTTAAAGCACAGCTCCCCCTTAATATTTTGCAGACGAGCAGGCTGAGGCGGATCAATAATGTGCGCACGCTGATCAAGCAGAGCAAACACCCGCGCTGTGGCAGCAAGGCCTTCTTGGGTGATCGCATTCAATGTGCCAATTGCCCGCACAGGCTGAACCAACAATAAAAGAGCGGTAATGAAGCCAACAACATCGCTGACCAGCAACTGGCCATTTGACACCTGCCAAGCCGCCACACCAATAACACCGGCAACAGCAAATCCACCCAACACCTCAAGGATTGGGTCAATACGGGCCCGCCCGGCCAGAAGCTTTACAAGGCGTTCATATAAGCCGTCAAATGCGCGCGCACTTCTGGTCTTTTCTGCGACTTCCAGCTGATAGGCTTTGACCATGCGCACACCCTGCAGAATTTCTGCCAGCAATGAGGTGACGGTTTCCATATGCTCCTGCAAAGCACCCGATGCTTTTCGCTGCCGATTTCCAATCTGAATGATGGGCCGCATTGCAAGGGGGTAAACCGCTAAAACCAAAACGGACAACAGCCAGCTGAACCAGAACATGACCCCAACCATCACAAAAATTGTTAGCACGTCTCTAACCAGGTTATTAGCCAGTCGGACAAAGGCTTCCCTGACAAGATTCAAATCATTCATAATACGTGAAACAAACGCTCCCGCTGGTTCAGCCATTACAGTGGCCAGATCAGCATCTATCAGACGATGGGCCATAGCTTTCTGAATATCGGTGGTGACCTTCAGGGCTAAGCTATTCACACTCAGTACCTGAAAATACATTGCCACGCCCTTTACTGAAGCTAAACAAATAATCGCAAGCGGAATAAGAACAAACGGATCATCCAGATTGATGAGTGCATCTGCAGCGGCATTGCGTTCCGGACCTGCTGCCAGCACAGCAAACACGTGCCGGATTAAGGCCGGATAGGCACCACCTGTTGCCGCAACAAGAATCATAAGCAGAAAGACCAGCACCAGGCGCTGCTTGTAGCAAACAACCCAGTCACGCCAGAACCGCTTGATAATGACCTTATCATCACGGCTAAGCATGATAGGAATCCTTCAAGCAAACGTAAATAAGAACAGCTGTTTTCATACCGCTTATTTACCATGTAGCCAATCTGGCTGTATAGACATAAAGCTCCGTTGTCTTTAGGGTAATGCTGAAAAGTTACGCATTATATAGGCTTGGTAGCATCAAGTCTGCATTTCTAGAGACTGATCATCAAATTTATAATGCACTGCAGCTGAATGTTGTGAAGTATGTTAAAAAGCCTGACCCGAACCGTTGCAGGTTCTTTTTTTCTAAGCATCATTCTAGCGGCAATGATGGGTCTGTTGGTGGTCACTTTACGGTGGTCACATCAAGGTCGGGCAGAATTGAAATTACGTCTACGCAAAGGCAAGCCTGAAATTATTATTTTTTGGCATGAGTATTTATTTGTGATGTCTCCTGTCCTGCCCCGCCGCTGTTCAGCGTTGCAATCGCCCCATCCTGACGGGCGGGTTTTGGCCGGGGCCTCACGTCTATTTGGCCTGCGGCCAATTTGGGGAAGCAGCAACAGAAAAGCCCTGTCTGGCCTTCGGCAGTTGGCTGGCGAGCTAAAATCAGGCCGATCAGCTGTGATTACCCCAGACGGCCCACGCGGTCCCGCCAGGACCTTATCCATGGGACCGATAAGCCTTGCCCAGCTAACTGGTGCACCCATCACTATTGTTGCCTGGTCAGCACAGCATTGCTGGCGAGCAAAAAGCTGGGATAAAATGAGATTTCCTAAGCCTTTCAGCCCGATTGCTTGCAAATGGTCTGAGCCCATTTACCTGCCCCGCACGAAATCCAAAAAAGAAATGGAACAACAACGTCTTCTGGTCGAGGCACAGCTGAACAAAATGGTCAGCTTTCTTGATGGTAACAATCAGGACGGGCAAGTCACATGATCAGAACAATTGACGGCTATAACAGCGTTTGGGCCTGCCTACGTCCGTTTTTATCTATCTATCTTATCTGGCGCAGCCTGCGCGGAAAAGAAGACCGCAACCGGCAGGAGGAAAGGTTTGGACAGGCCTGGCGGCGAGCACGGCCGGCCGGCTGTCTTATTTGGCTTCATGCTGTTTCCGCAGGCGAATCTGTGGCAGCTATAAGCCTGGCAAAGGCCTGTCTGAAGCTGCAGGGAGAAGCGCATATTCTGATTACAACAAATACTCTGACAGCCCTTGAACAGCTTGAACGCACAAAACCAGACCAGACAATAATTTGTTATCAGCCTCTTGATCATTCAGTCTATGTAAAAAGATTTCTAGCGTATTGGCAACCAAACAGCGCTGTCTTTTTAGAATCTGATTTCTGGCCAAATTTGATTATTGAGACAGCTAGACGGAATATCATTGTGCAGTTTGCCTCTGCGCAGCTATCCTCTACCGCATTTGTCAATTGGAAGAAACGACCTAAACTGGCCACTCAACTTTTCAGTGCGGCTCAGCTTATCTGCGTTGTCGATGATGAGCAGAGGCAGAGATTCGAGCAGCTGTGTCAGCCTAATGTGGCATCACTATCGGATATAGGGCCAGAGAAAAAGCCAGATATAAGAATAGTTGGGTCGTTAAAGTTGAACGCTTTCAGTACTCCAGTTGACGAAACTTTTGCTGACCAGCTGAAAGTAGCAGCAGGAAGCAGGCCTATTGTTCTCGCTGCCTCAACGCATAGCCCAGAAGAACAGATACTCCTAGAGGCCAGTCAAGAGGTTGTTCGTGCCGGCTACCCACATCTGCTGATCATTGCCCCGCGTCATAGTGATCGTAGTCAGGACATTGCACGCCTGATGCCACATGCAGCGCACAGAAGCAAAAACCAGCTTCCGCTCCTAGGGGACAATCATTTCCTTGCAGACAGCTTTGGTGAGATGAGCAGTCTGGTCACCGCAGCAGACATTGTTATCCTGGGCGGATCATTTGTACCAAAGGGCGGGCACAATCCTCTAGAGATCGCCGCCCTTTCCACGCCACTGATAACCGGCCCGTCTCAGTTTAAAAACAAAGTAGAATTTGATACGCTTCAGCAATATGGTCAATGCATAACAGTGAAGGATGGGGCTACACTGGTCAAACAGCTGACCATTTGGCTTGAAGCTTTACGCACGGATGGCAGGGCTATACCACAAGACAACCTCGACAAGGCCTGTGCTTATGTCAAGCAGGCTTGTGAAAGACCTGCAAAAACGGCAAGATTAATTATAGACAGGCTGCCTACACAGCACCATCCAAACCAGAACTGAACAGCAGTGAACCAATATGATAACCGCGCCAAATTTTTGGACAAACAGAGGCTTGATTTCAACAGCTTTACTGCCGTTAAGTTTAATATGGATTTTGGCAGGACAATTACGGCAGATTCTGGCAAAAACTGAAATAGCTGACCTACCTATCATCTGCGTCGGCAACATCCTTATCGGCGGATCAGGCAAAACCCCTGTTACTGCAACTTTATGCAGAATTCTTAAAGAACAGGGCTATGCGCCCTGTATTCTTACACGCGGCTATAAGGGCAACAGGAAAGGCCCTTTGTTTGCTGATCCCGCTCTACACACAACAGATGATATCGGTGATGAGGCTATTATGCTGGCCTTCTCTAATGACGTCTGTGTGTGTGCAGACAGAATAAAGGGTGCAGCCTTCATAGCAGCCCAGAATAAGTTTGACGTGATCGTAATGGATGATGGTATGCAAAACCCCTGGCTGCACAAAGATATCACCCTCACTGTCTTTGACGGCGGAGCGGGCGCAGGCAACCGACGCTTACTGCCTGCAGGGCCACTGCGTGAGCCTCTGAACACAGGACTTGCTAAGGCCGACGCAACCATCCTTAACGGACAGGATGAAACAGGTCTTTCTGCTCTGCTGCCTAACACACTGCCGCAATTTAGAGGTAAACTCTGCCCAGACCAAAAAGTGGCAAAGGCAATGGGCAAAAAGCGGTTTATCGCGTTTGCTGGCATTGGCAGACCAAAGCGTTTCTTTGAAACTGTTACCAAAACAGGTGCAGACGTGGTGCGCACTCTGTCCTTTGCAGACCATCATAACTATTCTGAAGCTGATTTATCGCGGCTGCAGCAAGAGGCTTGGACAAACGGTGCTGACTTGATCACCACTCACAAAGACTGGGTTCGTCTGCCACCAGACTGGCGTACGAGAATTTTGATGCTGCCTGTAACCTTCCGGTTCTCACGAAACGATAAATCAGCATTGTTGGAGCTGATTACAGCTATCCTTCCGGAAAGACAGAGCTGATGTCGATGTCCTATCGGCAAGGCTGGCTAAAGTTTCTTTACAGCTATTTCATCTGGCCCTTGGAAGCAATTCTGCTTGGCTTTCTTATCGGATTGCTAACTATATCACCTTTGCGTGTGGCCAGTTTTGTGATGGGCAGATTATTTGCGGGGCTGGGTCCGATTACCCCATGGCACAAACGTGCAGAAGAACAGATGAAACTGGCTTTGCCTGAATATTCAAAAGCAGAACGACAAATCTGGTTAAGTGAAATGTGGGACAATCTGGGCAGGACGGCGGCAGAATTTATCAAAACCAGACAGATGCTTAATAACGGCTATATCCAATTTGAAGGCCTGCATCATCTTACAGGTCATGATGGTGGTTTTGTCATTGGTGCTCATCTGGGCAATTGGGAAGCTCTATCTATGCTGGGACCCTGCACAAATGTGAAAACTGGTTTAATCTACCGCCCATTAAATAACCCTTACGTGTCCAGACTGATGAAACGTCGAACCTATTCTGCTGATGCAGATATTTATGAAAAAGGTCGACAAGCCGCAATCGGCATGGTGTCAACCTTGCGCAAAGGAGGCTTCATGCTGCTTCTGGTTGACCAACAATTACGCGAGGGCGAAACAGTGCCGTTTTTTGGCTATCCCGCCAAGACCGCTGTGGCACATATCAAACTCGCCGCGAAAACAGGAAAGCCTATTTTTATGGCGCAAACAATCCGTGGAACAGGCTGCAACATCAAAGTCTTTCTTTCTTCACCGATTTATATGCAGCAAACAGCTGATGACAAAGACTGCCGAGAGGTCGCAAAACAGATCAATCAGCAGATTGAAACATGGATAAGGCAGCATCCTGGCCAGTGGCTCTGGCCACACAGGCGGTGGGGCAAAATTCCGCCAGCGCAGCTTTCAAAATAAATCGCCTTGCGTTTTATCGGCACCAGTTTTTGATTTCTTGGGCTGTGGAGCTGTAGCCGGTTCAGGGTCAAGCTGTGCCCTGCGTTCAGCATCAGAAAATCTGATTTTCACTGTTGCGCGCTCAGGGACAGCCTTGCTTGTCTTCACAGGTTTACCGCCTTGATCTGTAACAAGTGCAAACCCCCTATCTAGCACCCGTTGATAGGAATTAGCAGCCAGAAGCCGTGCTGTCTGATTCAGTTGGTTATCTGCGCGTTCTAGAACAGCAGACAGGCTATGTTCAAGACGCCTGTCCAATATACTGACAGTTTGTTCAATTGCACCTACACGCTGTTCAGGCGACACAAGCCGGTCAGACAAATTAGCCAGTCTTAGCTGCAAGCGATCAAGGCGCCTGTAAAGCCCTGTATCAATGCGCGTAAACGCCAAATCAACTGATTGTGACAAACGGCCTATAAGATCCTCAGGGTGCAGCAAGCCCCGTTCAGCAGCTCTTACTGACTGCTGTGCTGATGTCAGCCTTATCAGAACTGCACGCCGCAGACGCGCTTCTGTCTCGCTTAACTGGGCCAAGAGATCAGCAGCGACAGGGGTGGCAAATTCTGCTGCGGCTGTTGGTGTCGGGGCACGGACATCAGCAGCATAATCTATTAACGTTGTATCTGTTTCATGACCAACAGCTGAGATCAGAGGAATAACTGATGCCGCCGCCGCACGCACAACAACTTCTTCATTGAAGGACCATAGATCCTCCAAGGAGCCACCACCGCGGGCAACAATCAAAAGATCAGGGCGGGGCACCTCACCCCCATCATCCATCGCATTAAATCCAGTGATCGCTGCCGCAATCTGGTCCGCTGAGCCCACACCTTGAACATTGACACCCCACACTAGGATGCGAGTAGGAAACCGTTCAGAAATACGGTGCAGAATATCCCGTATGACAGCACCGGTTGGGCTTGTAACAACACCGATAGTGGTAGGAATTGATGGCAGTGGCTGTTTGCGTGCAGTATCGAACAGCCCTTCTTCGGCTAGGCGGCGGCGCCTATCTTCAAGCTGTTTTAAAAGCGCCCCCTCACCCGCAATTTCTATATCATTTACCACCAGCTGATAGCGAGACTGCCCTCCGAAAGTAGTCATTTTCCCAGTGCAGATAACATCAAGCCCGTCTTCAGGCCGGACAGACAAGCGGGCTGCTGTTCCCTTCCAGATAACAGCAGACAGAGCATTACGATCATCTTTCAAAGTAAGATAAATATGGCCTGATGCAGGAGTGCGCGGTTGCGAGATTTCTCCTCTTACACGAACATATTCAAAAGCGGTCTCAACCGTGCGTTTCACAGCCTGACTAAGCTCTTCAACAGTCAGATACGGCGCGTTCGTTGCAGGATTTATCACTTCGTTTGGCATTTGCAGATTATGCCGTATCGCGCTAGTTTAGGCGAGAGTTTATCCAGCCATTCAGGCACATTTTTAATATGAGATGCAGGTATGAAAATTTTGATCATAGGTAGCGGCGGACGCGAACATGCCCTAGCCTGGAGCATTTTTGATTCTCCTTTGTGTGATGAGCTTATCATCGCCCCAGGCAACCCCGGCATTGCCCAGTTTGGCCGTTGCGAAGCTGTGTCTGCAGAAGATACTGCAGCGATTGTTGAGCTAGCCAAAAACGAAGCTGCTGACCTAGTTATTGTTGGCCCAGAAGTTCCGCTAGTCAACGGCCTTGCTGATGACCTTATTGCGGCAGACATTCCGGTGTTTGGGCCACATGCTGCTGCTGCTCGGTTGGAAGGTTCGAAAGCCTTTGCGCGTGATTTCTGCGATCGTCATAATATTCCTCAACCAAAATGGCAGAACTTTACCAAAGCCGAAGCCGCAACGGCCTTTGCAACCGAGCTGAATGGCTATTGCGTGATAAAGGCAGATGGGCTGGCAGCAGGCAAAGGCGTGGTTATCTGCTCAAATCTCAAAGAAGCAGAACAGGCCATCATTGAGCTATTAGGCGGCAAGTTTGGTTTAGCGAGCCAGGAAATTCTAGTGGAAGAACGGATCACTGGCCCAGAATTGTCAGCATTCGCCTTAGTGGATGGGGAATCCGTATTGTGGTTAGCCTCCGCACAAGACTATAAACGGGCCTTTGACGGTGACGCAGGCCCAAATACTGGCGGGATGGGAGCAGTTAGCCCCTCACCACATGAAACAGATGTTCTAAGAGATCAGATCATGTCAACGATTATAACCCCTGTTGCTAAAGGCATGGCAGCCGAAGGCTGTCCTTATAATGGCGTGTTATATGCCGGGCTGATGCTGACAGAAGATGGTCCAAAGATAATCGAGTTTAACTGCCGGTTTGGCGATCCTGAAGCACAGGTCGTTCTGCCTCGCCTTAAATCAGATTTCTTATCTGCCGCTTTGACGGTTGTGGAAGGCGGCTTGGAAAATTTTGATTTGCGCTGGATAGACCAAACTGCTGTTACGGTTGTGATGGCTGCAGATGGCTATCCTGGCAGCTATCAGAAGGGCCAACCTATTCATGGAGCTGGCCAGCTTGAAACTTCTAATGGTAGCCTGATCTTTCATGCTGGAACAGCATCTGCCGATGATGGCCAGCTGATCAGCGCAGGTGGCCGCGTCCTGGCGGTAACTGCATTGGGAAATGACAGGCAGCTAGCGCGCAGCGAAGCCTATGCGGCCGTTAAGACAATCTTTTGGCCAGATGCCATGTTTCGCACCGATATTGCCGCTGACTGAGGCGTCAACTCCCGACCACACCGCGTTGATTTTCAAAGAAAACTGTTAGCAGCTGTTTAGATGCGCTCTGCTGGATGCCGCCATAGATTTCAATCTTATGGTGAGTCGTTGGCTGGTGAAACAAGCAGGGGCCATGCTCTACAGCCCCGCCTTTTTGATCATAAGCGGCGAAATAAAGGCGGCGTAGCCGGACATGAGAAATTGCACCTGCACACATCGCACAAGGTTCAAGTGTCACCCATAAATCACAGTCTGTAAGCCGGCTCTGGCCTGTGACCTGCAATGCGTCATTGATGACTAACAGTTCAGCGTGGGCAAGCGCGTTATTGTCCCTACGCATTCTGTTTTGTGCTGTCGCCACAATTGCGCCAGACGAGTCTGTAATCACAGCTCCCACAGGCACTTCACCTGCTTGTGCTGCCGCACTTGCAAGTTCCAGAGCATGCGTCATCATATCCATTTTTGTTCTCACTCACCTTATACTAACAATCCTATGGCGAAGCAGTAATATTTGCCAAGCTGTTCTGCATGTCTTACAACCACCCCTATGATTAAACCATCAAAAAAAGCCGAAAAACCATTTTCATTGGCCCAGACAGACCTGCCTGAGCGAATTGCCAAGAGGATTGCGCGTGCAGGTATATGCTCACGGCGCGAAGCAGAGGTGCTGGTCTTGGCAGGACGGGTAAAGCTGAATGGAAAAATTCTGGATACAGCAGCTTGTAACGTGACAGCAAAAGATAAGATTGACGTTGATGATAAGCGCATCCCGACAGCCGAACCAGCCCGGTTGTGGCGATATTATAAGTCAAGAGGGCTTGTTGTCTCCAACCGAGACGAGAAAGGCAGAGAAACCATTTTTGATCGTTTGCCCGACAATCTGCCTCGCGTGATTTCAGTTGGCCGGCTCGACCTTGATTCAGAAGGCCTGCTGCTGCTGACGAATGATGGGGGCCTTGCCCGTCACCTGGAACTGCCTTCAACGGGATGGACACGAAAATACAGAGTCAGGGTAAGAGGACTTGTTAACCCTGTGAAACTGGATAATTTGTCAACTGGGGTGACAATTGATAACATCCAGTATGGTGAGGTGCTGGCCCGCCTTGATAATCAGATGCCTTCAAATGCATGGCTGACTGTTGCGATAAAAGAAGGCAAAAATCGTGAAATCCGACACATAATGGAGTATCTGGGCTATCCAGTCAGCCGACTGATTCGCCTGTCTTACGGTCCCTTTTCGCTAGGCAATCTAGAAGATGGTGATGTCAGAGAAGTTAAAACAAATGTGCTAATCGAGCAGCTTGGTCTGGCAAGAACACGTTCAAAGAGCCGGCGGCCTCAAAAGCCTAAACCAAAAAATATGCACGTCAGAGAACACCAAAAACATAAACCGCGCCGTAAATAGCCAGCTGGAAAGAAAGCAGGTCATGAATATAATTGGCGGAAAGAAAAGAGGCAGCAAACTGGCTCTATGCGCAAGTAAAGCGGTGAGACCAACAGCGCAGCGCACACGCGAAGCCCTTTTCAATATCCTGCAAGGTGGCCGGTTTTCCCTATCCTTAAGTGAAGCGACTGTGATCGACCTTTTTGCCGGTACAGGTGCTATCGGTCTTGAAGCCTTGTCCAGAGGTGCAAGGAGCTGTGTTTTTGTTGAACAGGACCAGGACGCGCTGCAAACACTGCAAGCTAATATAAGCAAGTTAAAACTGGAGGATTGTGCGCATATCCTTGCAAAAGATGCTCGGCAGATTGATAACTGGCCCGGGCCGCGCGCAGATCTGGTGTTTGCTGACCCACCTTATAGCAGCTGTCTGGCTGGAGAAGGTCTACACAAGCTTGTTGCAGCAAACGCTGTCGTCCAGCAGGCCCTTATTGTCGTGGAAACAAGAAAGACTGACAATTGTCAACTAGGGCCAGAATTTGTGCTGGTAGACAGCCGTGTTTATGGCATAGCCAGACTCAACTTTTTCACTCTGGCACGCCGTTAAGTCCGGCCAAACAATTTTTCCAAATCAGCTAGTGTTAAGGTAATGAATGTTGGGCGGCCATGATTACATTGTCCAGCAGCAGGTGTGATTTCCATCTGTCGCAGCAGCGCGTTCATTTCATCAGCATTTAACCGCCGCCCTGCTCGCACAGAACTATGACAGGACAGGGTTGCCAGAATATGTCCTATCTTGTCGTTCAAAGCAGTGGTTCCACCCAATTGAACAAGCTCCTCAGCTAGATCACGCATCAAAATTTTTACATCTGTTTGTCCTAAGAGGGCAGGGACAGCGCGTATCATCACCGCACCTGGGCCAAAGGCTTCAACCTCCAGCCCAGTATTCCGTAGCTGCTCAGCTTCAGCCACCACAGCTTCTATTTGATCATATGGCAGTTCAACAATTTCCGGTAATAACAAAGACTGGCTTTTTACCTGACCTTGCGAATACTGGGCTTTCATCTGCTCCATTACCAGCCGTTCATGCGCAGCGTGCTGATCGATAACACACAGACCAGTAGAGGTTTCAGCCACAATATAGGTTTTATGGAGCTGTGCTTTCGCTGCTCCCAACGGATAGGCTGAGAGGATCTCCTCCTCGTCAGCCAAGCTATCTGGAAGGTCAGGACCAGCATCATATTTGGCTTGTGGCAGCGCTTGTATCAGAAAATCTGGTGATGGTTTTGATCGCTGCTGGAAGGTCTGTGCGGCCAACAGGCTGTTCTGAGAGCCAGGCTGAATGGGGTAGCGGCCAGAAGCGCCGCGGTACCCAAATGAGGGCGCCTGCGAGAATTGACGCAGAGCCGCTTCACCGCCTTCAGCTGTCGCCTGCATGCCAGCTGAGCGCAAGGCGGAGGACAGCGCCCCTACCAGCAAACCTCTTACGCTGGCAGCATCTCTGAAACGCACCTCTGCCTTGGCAGGGTGAACATTGACATCTACTGCATTTGTCTCAATTGTCAGAAACAGAACCAGAACTGGATGTCGGCCTCGCGGGATCATGTCCTGATAGCCTGCCCTTACCGCCCCCAGCATCTGGCGGTCACGCACAGGCCTACCATTCACAAATAAATAAATTTGAGCCGCCGTAGCCCTGTTCATGGTTGGAAGGCCTGCATATCCAGTCAGACGTATACCCGGTTTCTCAGCCTCCACGACAACAGATTCACGTGCAAAGACCGGACCCAAAATTTCAGATAATCTGCGAGCAAATCCATCGTCAGAGGTGTCCTGTGCAGGCAGCTGTATCACTGTGCGGCCGCTGTCTGTAAGAATAAAACTCACATCAGGGCGGCTCATCGCAAATCGGCGAACAACATCATAGCATTGGCCAGCTTCAGTCTTCTGCGTTTTCATAAATTTCAGCCGTGCCGGGACTGAGGCAAACAGATCATTTATCTCAATGCGTGTTCCTCTTTCCCCTGCAGCAGGCTCAGGCTCATCTGCATTTCCATGCTTGACCGTTAATGCCCATCCATGCAGATCTTCATGCTGCCGCGAGAAAAGGCGCAATTGCGATACAGACCCAATAGACGGCAGTGCCTCACCTCTGAAACCAAAAAACTGAATATCCAAAAGATTATCATGAGGCAGCTTGGACGTAGCATGCCGCTGCACAGCGAGGATTAGTTCATCATGTGCCATCCCCGCACCATCATCAGATACGGTTAAGCCTGACAGGCCTCCCTCAGCCAAATCAACATTAATCCGACTCGCATCTGCATCCAGTGAGTTTTCAATCAATTCTTTCAGCGCACTTGCTGGACGTTCTATTACTTCACCAGCAGCAATCTGATTAACAAGTTGAGTTGGAAGATGGCGGATTCTAGCCGGCATATAGATTTGCCTACTTCACCAGCACCGGCTCGCTACTTACCTCATCAATTGCCGGTGTAGCTCCTTCGTTAATCGCCCGTTCCTGCAGCTGATTCCGCCTAATACGAGCATCTTCAGCCATTTTATCAACCACGGGTCCAACATTTGGAAGGTCACCAAAAATAATCTGAAGAGGCAGACGGCGTTCAAAACGGATTCCAGCAGTTTCCTCATCTACCTTTGCCCGGATATCATCTTCAATCTTGTCAAAGGCAAACAAATCGTCAAAGCTTGAAGCATTTGCCCCACCTTGATTTAGAATAAGTTTTGACTTGCCAAGTGCGTTTGAAGCTGCAACAGCGGCTGTGTCTGTATCCTTCCCAGCAGGCCTCGAACGAAACTTTGGTGGCAATGACAAAGGTGGCCGGACAACCACCGCAAACTCATCCGGTGAGGACTTTTCAGAACCGATCGCCCGTTTGAAATCAGAACAAGCGGAAAAGATCAAAAGAAAACTGCCGAGTAACGTGAAGGCTTGCAATTGTGACGACAAACTCCGATATCGCTTTTTTTTCCTCATGACTTATCACCTCTTGCTTGCGCCATAAATATAGCGGCATACATCCAGCATACAACACCCAGAAAAATTGCGCTATCAGCAAGATTGAAAGCTGGCCAATGATAATCGCCTATATGAACATCGACAAAATCAATCACACGTTCAAATCTAATGCGGTCAATGACATTGCCGATCGCTCCGCCAGCAATCAGACCCGCAGAACTCCTTTGCAGAAAGTTCAACTCATATAACGTAAAGAAAAGCCAGAGTACTACGAGAAGCGCCAGTACTGGAATAATAAGTTGGCCTACCACCTGCTGATTCCTGAAAAGACCAAAGCTGATCCCGCTATTCCAAACCGGGGTTAGATTCAAGAACGGGGAAAGAACTAGTTGCCTGTGTGGCAAGAAGATCAAATCCAGCATCCAATTCTTTGTGAGCTGATCAAGAATAACTGTGAACCCGCTAATGCCAACAAACCAAATGATATTACGATTAGACGGCCACTTCATCAAACGCTCAGTCCTCTGACCTAGAAATCAAAACTGTCTCGCAACGAGAGCAAATGGCTTGTTCATTTTCAACTGGTAAATATGCAAATACCTTCCAACAGCGCGCACATTTTCCACCTTCTGCACGTCTGACGGAAATCCGTAGGTTTGCCGTATCACCAATGTCAATTTCCGCTTCAGACGTAATCAACAAGCTGGCTAGATCAATGCCATTAAGCAGATCTGCGATATCCTGAGATGCTGTCAGTTTGACCTCCGCAGAGAGTCCGCCACCTATTGTCCCGTCATTACGGGCAGCTTCTAGTGCGACCATGATCTCTGAACGTAAGCTGCGGATTTTTACCCAACGGTCAGCAACCAGCTGATCACGCCAATGATCTGGTACATCCATATAAGTATGAAGATGGATGCTGTCGGTCTCATCGCCCGTATAAGCTAACCACGCTTCATCAGCAGTGAAACACAAGATCGGCGCAACCCAGCTTATAAGACATTGCAAGGCGTTATCCATAACAGTGCGGCAAGCGCGCCGGTCAAGTGAGTTTTGCTCATCACAGTACAAGCAATCTTTACGGACATCAAAATAGAACGCAGACAAATCAGAGTTACAGAAATCGTGTATCAAAGTGAAAATACCATGAAAGTCATAGGTGCGAGTATTTTCACGAATTTGCTGGTCAAGCTCAGCTAATCGGTGAAGCACCCACCTTTCCAATTCTGGCATCTCTGCTGGCTGAACAGCTTCAGTCGACCTGTCAAACCCATTCACTGCACCCAACAGATATCGCAAGGTGTTCCGAATCCGCCTGTAATGGTCTGTCTGACGCTTTATGATCTCGGGCCCAATACGGAGATCATCATAATAATCAGAGCTTACCACCCAGAGCCTCAGAATATCTGCCCCATTTTGCTGAATAATTTTTTGCGGGGCGACTACATTACCTAGTGACTTTGACATCTTCCGGCCCTGTTCATCCAGAACGAAACCATGAGTTAGCACACCTTTGTAAGGGGCTTGCCCTCGTGTACCACATGATTCAAGCAAGGATGAGTGGAACCAGCCTCGATGTTGGTCAGAACCCTCAAGATAAAGGTCAGCAGGAGACTGCAAATCTTCGCGAGCCTCTAGAACAAACGCATGCGTAGAGCCAGAATCAAACCAGACATCTGCGATATCCTTTACCTGGATATAGTCTGCCTCATTATAGTCAGCCCCTAAAAAGCGGGCAGCAGGCGAAGTAAACCAAACATCACAGCCTTCTTTAGCAAAAGCGCTCACAATCCGATCAACGACAGCCTGATCCCGCAGAGGTTCGCCCGTTCGCTTATGGTAAAATACAGGAATAGGAACGCCCCACGCCCGCTGCCGCGAAAGGCACCAATCTGGCCGATTCTCAATCATAGAAATTAATCGCTTTTGGCCAGATGCAGGATAAAAATCAGTATTCTGCAAGGCATCAAGCGCAACAGTTCGCAAGCCCGTTCCATCTACGTGCTCATCTCCCATTGAAACAAACCACTGAGCCGCATTCCGGTAAATCACGGGCGCGTGCGAGCGCCAGGAATGCGGATAAGAGTGAACAAGAGTGCCAATGCCGATCAATCCGCCATATTCATTCATAATGTCTGCAATTTTTTGGTTATCACGCAATACGTGCATGCCACCAAATAGAGGTAGATGTTCAGCGATAAGGCCGTCTTCACCTACTGTATCAGGAACGTCAACCCCATGCTGCAGGTGTGCAAGTGCGTAATCTTCAGGTCCATGTCCTGGAGCAATATGCACAAAGCCTGTGCCTTGCTCAGTAGTTACATAATCTGCCAGAAACAGCGGTACATCATGATCATAGCCTTGCGAAAACATTGGATGGTGTGCCACTGACCCTGCAAGATCTGCACCTGTGAAACGAGTGACAACATCCGCCTTCACAATGCCAGTCTCATCAAAAACACTGTCTTTAAGTTCATCTGCCAGACAAATCACCTCACCTAACTGAGCTAATGAACTATCACTCGTCTCTGTAATTCTAAGTGCGCTATAAGCAATTTCAGCACCGCAAGCCATAGCCCGGTTGCCGGGCATCGTCCAGGGGGTGGTAGTCCAAATCACAAAGCTAGCGCCTTGCAACTCCTGCAAAGGGCAAGACACAACTTTGAAGCGCGCAAAAATGGTTACTGATTTATGATCAGAATATTCAACCTCTGCCTCAGCCAGAGCCGTTTTTTCCACAGGGGACCACATCACTGGCTTTGAACCGCGATACAGGCTGCCATTTATCAGAAACTTACCCATTTCAGCCGCAATAATGGATTCTGCCTCATACCTCATTGTTGTGTAGGGATTTCCCCAGTCTCCTAGAATACCAAGACGCTGAAACTCCTCAGACTGTATATTCAGCCAATGAGCGGCAAAATCACGGCATTCCTGCCTGAATTCGGCAATAGGCACCTCATCTTTATCTTTTCCTTTTTTCCGATACTGCTCTTCAATCTTCCATTCAATTGGCAGACCATGACAATCCCATCCAGGCACATAATTCGCGTTCTTGCCCAGCATAGATTGAGAGCGATTGATCACGTCTTTCAGAATTTTATTCAATGCATGACCGATATGCAATTGACCGTTAGCATAAGGCGGCCCGTCATGTAGAACGAATTTTGGCGCATTTTTTCGTGCTTTGCGAAGCTGGTCATATAAACCCAGCTTTTGCCAGCGCTCCAAGATCTCAGGCTCTTTCTTCGGCAGACCACCTCGCATTGGAAATTCTGTTTTTGGTAAAAATACGGTCTGTTTATAATCCATTTCCATCTAACCTTCACCGTCAAACTGCTGCTGACACAGCAAACCAACTAGATTATTTAAAGTGTTCAGACTTACCTGTCTACTTGAGAATCTGTCTCGCATGTTCAACATCTTCGGCAATCTGTTTACGCAGAGAATCAAGACCATCAAATTTCTGCTCAGGTCGCAGGAAAGCCTGCAAATGAACGGTCATCTGACAACCGTAGATTTCTTTATCAAAGTTAAACAGATATGTTTCTGCAAGCACCCCTCTGTCATTCACAGTTGGGCGTCGTCCAATATTAGTCACGCCAGTTAAGTGCTGGCGCTGCCCATTTGCCCATTCGAGTTCTGCCGTGACAGCATACACGCCAAAGGCAGGTTCCAGACAACCGCCAAGTTCCAGGTTGGCTGTAGGGAAGTCCAGCAACCGGCCACGCTGATCTCCCATGACAATCAGTCCAGACACAGTTGGCTGACGCCCAAGCATATCAGCTGCTAGACCTATCTGACCAGCTTGCAAGGCCGCCCTGATACGCGATGATGAAACGGCCATCTGTGCTGAATCTGTCAAAATTGCAATGGGGTGTACCGCAAGCCCAACATCCTTGCCCATTTGTGCCAAGCTTTCCATGCTACCTGAGCGGCTCTTGCCAAATCCAAAATCACTACCTGCAAAAAGATGCGTGACCGAAAAGGCCTTGACGAGAACTTCCTCAACAAAGGTCTCTGGAGATAACTCCTGCAGTGTTTTGTTAAAGTGAATATGAATAATAATCTCCACCCCCAAAGCTGCCAAACATGCATTTTTGCTGGTTTTAGTCTGCAGCAAGAAAGGGATATCTGAGGGACGAAAATATTGACGTGGATGCGGTGAAAAGGTGACAACAGCTAAAGGCAAGCCTTCTAGGGTTGCACGGGTTTTAGCCGCTTCGATAATTACCTGATGCCCTTTGTGAACACCATCGAAATTGCCAATAGCACAAACTAGACCATGCTCTTCTACAGGCGGATCGCCATAGGTCCAGTCAATAATTTGGGTTTGGACAGGCTGACCTGACTTCATCTGCTTTGCCACTTTCTTGTCAACCGTTTTGCTGTCTCAGCTAAATAATCATAATCATGCGAATAGATATGGCAAAAGATATGTATTCCAGCGTCTATTTTTAGGCAAGATGAAAAAACGTAAGCCAGAAACTAGCCAAGATCTAATAGCCTGCTTATAATTGAAAAATTGCAGGCGTGTCCCCCACCTCATTAAGTAAAAAAACAGGTTGATTATTATGGACAGTTTTTCCTCATTGGAAACCTCACTGGACGAAATGAGCGTGTTCAGTCAAGAACTATTAGCTATTGCGCTCAGCTCTAGCGTGAATATTCTAGCTGGGTTGGGCACGATCATCATAGGATTCTGGCTGTCTAGCAAAGCGTCCGGCATGGTGCGCAAGCAAATGTCAACATTGCAGCGCGTGGATAAAACCCTGGCACCCATACTGGCCTCCACTATACGTTATGCAGGATTTATTCTTACGCTGGTGGTGGCTCTAGGTCAGTTTGGGGTCCAGACAACCTCAATTATTGCGGTTCTCGGTGCTGCAGGTCTTGCGATAGGCCTTGCCTTGCAGGGCACTTTATCAAATGTTGCATCTGGCATTATGTTGCTGCTCTTACGGCCCTTTAGCGTAGGAGACTGGATTGAAACAAACAGCATCTCCGGCACTGTACGAGAAATCGGGCTATTTGCAACCCAAATTGATACATTCGACAATATCTATATCACTGTGCCAAACTCCTCCATATGGTCAGCCACAATCATTAATAACAGCCGCCACCAGATACGCCGAATGGATCTAGATATTGGTATTGGATATAACAGTGATCTGAATAAGGTGGAGAAGGCCCTAATGAGTCTGACCAAAGACAAACGAATATTATCAGATCCTGAACCACAATTTTTAGTTGTTGATTACGCAGACAGTGCAATATTGGTGAGATTAAGGCTTCATGCTCAATATGAGGAATTCTTTGCGCTAAACTGGGATCTGAAACGCAGACTGAAGCCACTTCTTGATGCACACAATATCGAAATTCCGTTTCCACAACGCGTTGTTCATCATGTAGGAACAGAATCTGAAACTGGGTCATAGGACAATTTGATGTAATGGATGGGAATGCTGAAAGAGAAGAACACCCATTAAGTAGGGCTATGCTTGAAAGTGGTGTTGTCCAAAAACTTGCGCTTGACCGAGACGGTGAAAACAGCGGCGTTTTAAGTGAGGATGAGCTTATCGCCTCTCGCCAGCAATATGTCGCCGACGATTATACAGGGCCAGATATCTGGGTATTTGGCTATGGCAGTTTAATCTGGAACCCCCTTATTGCCTATGAGGAAAAACAGTTTGGGCGTGTATATGGCTTTCATAAACGGTTCTGTTTATGGACGCGCTTAGGAAGGGGCAGCCCCGAAGATCCAGGACTCGTTCTTGCCCTCGACAGAGGTGGGTCAGTCAGAGGGTTTGTTTTCCGCATAGCCTCTAAACGCGCAGCACGAGAGATGGATATCCTCTGGCAACGTGAAATGATCAATAACTCCTACAATCCAAAATGGGTAAGTGTTCACACCAATCGTGGGGTGAAAAAAGCACTCAGCTTTGTTATTCGAAGAGATAGTCCAAGCTACGCCTACCGCATGTCAGATGAAAATGTTGCGAAAATAATCGCTAGAGCGGCTGGCTTCCTCGGACCTTGTTGCGATTATCTATTTGAAACAGCCAAAGCCTTAACGGAAGCTGGCATCCAAGACAAATCCCTTGAGCGTCTGGTACAAATGGTCAAAGGATGCAGGGACGAATTTTAACTATGTCTTGTCAGGCTGGTCTCATTCTGGCCACGATCCGCCAAGCGCTTTTGTCATATCAAGTGAAACACGCTTTACGATCTGTCCAAACGAGACCATGTGTTGATCTGAAATCCGCACAGATGGCCCACTTACGGACAGGGCTCCAACAACTTCCGATTTTGGTCCAAACAATGGTGCACTAACACAACGCAAACCATCCGAGTGCTCTTCGTCATCAACGGCAAACTGACGTTTTCGAATATCGTCAAGATCTCTCCACAAGCTCGTTGATGTTATGTGGCTCTTCCGAGTAAGTTGGGATATACCTGCTTTTGCAATCATTCGTTCTGCCTTTTGACGAGGCATAAAGGCCAGACAAACCTTACCGACAGCCGAACAAGTCAGTGGTGCTTTGGCCCCTGGGCGGGCTAGAGCGCGCATCAGTTCTGGGCATTCGGTTTGAGCCAAATACACAAGTTCATCGTTTTCGACCAAGGCGAGATTAGATGTTTCTCCTGTCTCTTGCATTAGAAAACGTAAGTAAGGGCGGGCCATATAACATATGTCGCGGGCCCGCATGTAGGACGACCCTACATTGAAGCTACGCACGCCGATGAGCCATCTTCCATCCTCAAAGCGAACAAACTGGTCGAGTTGAAGCGTGGTAAGCAATCTGTGGGCTGTAGAAGGTGCCAATTTTACTCGTCGTGCAAGCTCGGAAAGATTTAAGCCTTCCGGCTCTTCGGATAGTTTAATCAATAAACTCAGAGCACGTGAAACAGATTGGGTATGACCGCTTCTTTTTTCTAATAAGTCGTCAGGCATTAATGTGACCTCCACATTAATCGCCAATCCCGAACTATAAAATGGAGCATTTGATCTAACTTTGCAAGGAACACACAAAATTTATTCAATTTTTCACTTAAAAATTTATTTAACGAATTGAAATATCGTAATATTTTTGAAGAAAGACAAAGTGACGCAGGTAGTTCTGAATTCAGCTTTCGTGATCAAAATGTGAAAAAAATCAAATTAACAAATCACCACCTCTAATAATTGAATTTTCTTTATTACACTAAATTTACTCTCTGCTGGACAAATGGGTGTGTTTAATTTTCTAAGAGTTTACTTTTTTCTGCACCTTTTTCTTTGATTTAATAACTCTTGATATTGCAAACACTGGTTCCATATTGAAGAGTATACTATCGTCCAAATGACATTTTAACTGATGGCCGCCATTCAGTTTACGTATTGGCGGCACTTCAGTTTCACAAATTTTACCTCCAGCTTTTTCTTTATAGCTACAGCGTGTCTGAAAAGGGCAGCCGGAGGGTGGACTCATAGCAGAAGGAATGTCCCCCTCCAATATTATCCGTTTTCGTTTAACGCTCGTATCGGCTATCGGAACTGCAGATAAAAGGGCTTCAGTGTAGGGATGATAAGGCGGAGCAAACACTTCATCTGTAGAGCCAGTCTCGACAATGTGGCCCAAATACATTACTGCCACTCGATCAGATAGATAGCGCACGATAGATAAATCATGACTAATAAATAGTAGAGTTGTGCGCGAACGTTTTTGGATTTCCATTAGCAGTTCTGTTACGGCAGCCTGCACAGATACGTCTAGCGCTGACACTGGTTCATCTGCTACAACAATCCGCGCATCGCCCGCAAATGCTCTTGCAATTCCAACTCTCTGTTTCTGACCGCCAGAAAGCTGGCGCGGCATACGCTCAGCAAATTCACGCGGGAGCTTCACCAAATCCAGAAGTTCTAACATTTTTTGTTTGCGTTCTGACTCTGTATTGCCGATGCCAAAAACTTCTAGCGCACGTATAATTTGGCGCCCTACACTCATGGAAGGGTTAAGCGTATCAAAAGGATTTTGGAACACCATCTGTATTGAGGAAACTGTTTTGGTATCACGGTCTTCAATAATTGCATCCTCAACATCTTGGCCAAGCAGTTTAACCTTACCGCTCGTCGCTTTTTCCAGACCCAATAATACTTTTGCCAGTGTTGATTTTCCGCAACCAGACTCGCCGACAATTGCCAATGTCTCCGCCTCATGCGCAGCTAGACTTATTGTCTCATTTGCTTTGACTACTTTCTTTTCTTTCGAACTAAATAACGCGTTTGCACTAACTTCATAATATTTTTTCAAATCATCAATATCGAGAACAACTTCCCCTATCACAGTTTCAGAGACAGTATCCGCCGGCTCAGCATTGGACATCCAGTCAATATCAGCAAAGCGCGCACAGCGTGTTTCATGGTCTTTCTTTTTTTCAAACATCACCATCGGAATATTTCTACTATCACATTCTCCTGCTACGAAGTGATCACATCGAGGACCAAAATTACATCCGTTCGGACGCTCATGCGGCAACGGGAAATTACCTGGGATTGCGATTAAGGGTCGGGTGTTTTTATCTGCACCTGGAAGCGGGATAGAGCGGAAAAGAGCCTGTGTATAGGGATGACGCATATTATCAAATACGTCCACTACTGTGCCAGTTTCTACAGCCTCACCAGAATACATCACACAAATGCGGTCACAGACATCCATAACCAGCCCCAGATTGTGGCTGATAAACAACATAGACGTTCCATATTTTTTCCCCAATCCTTTGACCAGTTCGACAATGCCAGCCTCAACTGTTACATCCAACGCTGTGGTAGGTTCGTCCAAAATCAACAAGGATGGTTTTGACATCAGTGCCATGGCAATCACAATACGTTGTTGCTGACCACCAGAAAGCTGGTGCGGGTAAGCTTGTAAGATACGTTCAGGGTCTGGCAGTCGAACATCTTCAACTACTTGGCGTGCCAGCTCCCATGCCTTAGCCTCACCGAATCCTTCATGGATCATCGGCACTTCAATGAGTTGCTTGCCAACGCGCATCGCCGGGTTTAGAGACGCCATCGGTTCTTGATAAATCATTGCTATCTCAGAACCCCTTATCTGACGCAGTTCGCCTTCATTTAGTGTACCAAGGTCTGTACCTTTGAATTTTATTGACCCTCCAACGATACGGCCATTTACCCCTAAATCCTGCATCACGCCAAGCGCGACGGTAGATTTTCCACATCCTGACTCACCTACCAACCCCATCGCTTCACCAGGCTGAACTACACAAGAAAAGTCCATTACGGCTGGAATTTCACGCAAACGGGTAAAAAAGGATATTGAAAGATTGTTTATCTCTAGGACAGGAGCTTTCGTATCTTTTTTTGCAGGCATGGAGGGCTCCTAATCTTTCAACGATTCTTCGCGTAAGCCATCTGCAAGCAGATTTAGCCCAAGCACCAGAGACATCAAAGCAAAAGCTGGCGGCAAGGCTGGGTGCGGATAAATCGATAACAATTTACGTCCATCATTTATCGTTGAGCCCCAATCTGGGCTTTCTGGGCTAACGCCAAGACCAAAAAAGCCTAGCGTGCCTAGCAAGATAGTCGTGTAACCAATACGCAGACAGAAATCAACAATCAGTGGGCCACGTGCATTTGGTAGGATTTCCCAAAGCATAATATACCATGCCCCTTCACCACGGGTCTGCGCGGCAGCAACATAATCACGAGTTTGAATGTCAAGCGTAATGCCACGAACAATACGAAATACGGTTGGCGAGTTCACAAATACTACCGAGACAAATACATTCAGTAAGTTAGGATCCATATAAAAAATCCCAAGAGGGTCGGCATTAAAAGCAAGGCCTGAATATGCCCATAGACAAAAAATCAGAGTTACACCGCAGTATAGATTGCGCCTTACTGGCTCGGTATAATAACGAGAATGGAAAAGCATCATCAAAAACACAATTGGAAATAGGAAAAGAACAGCAGCCAAAATCATAGGGATGCCCGTTACACGGATTTCCGGCGTTACTAACAAATAGAAAAGAAGAATCACTGGAAAAGCTAAAACCATATTCGCTAAAAATGATAGGATGGTGTCTAGGCGTTTTCCAAAATAACCCGCAGGCAAGCCCAATGTGATACCTACCATAAAGGCAAAAAGGGTTGCTGCTGGAGCGATTGATAAAACAAACCTTGCCCCCATAACCATTCGGCTAAAAATATCCCGTGCTAAATTATCCCCACCCAGCAGATAAAATGCACCTTCTTGTCCACGAACAGGGGTACCTGGAAGCTTATTTTTCATCCCAGAGACTTGAGCAAGCGGGTCATGAGTTACGATCATATCTGCAAATATTGCGGTCAAAACCCAAAACAAAACAATAAATAAGCCAATCATCCCAATAGGACTGTCGAACAAGCGACCATATAAACCAAGCCTTCGCTTAAAAAGCACAGAGAAAAGAAATATAATTCCCAAAGCAATCCACACGGGCGTGAATTGAACAAACATCTGTCCAAAAATTTCCAACCAACTTAGTGGCGCCATTTTTGGTTATTCCCTTTTTCTAATTTACCCGAATTTTGGGGTTCAAGTACACGTACCCTATGTCAGAAATGAGTTGGGTTACTAGAACCACTAATACAGCAGCAATAGAGCATGATAAGAGTAACTCGATGTCATTGTTGCCAGCCGCCTGAACCAAC
>CABYOG010000011.1 GCA_902520575.1 uncultured SAR116 cluster alpha proteobacterium | reverse complement strand
TACTCGAATTCTGAGCCTTTAAAATTATTCTTCAAAAGTCGGTAAGAGGTGCCCGTAGCACACCCAATGTCCACAACGCTTTTAACCTCGTTGTTTCTTAGGATATCTATTAAGAACCTATTTTCCTGGAAGTTTCCGTATGAAAAATTGAAAGTTCTATCTGAAAAAGAGTTCCAGAGACTGAATGTCTTCAAATGAGATTCAGTATTCCAACCTCGATAATTTTTAGAATCTCTAATTTTTTCAGAAGGGTTCATATTGATTGGATCCCAGCTTTAGATGGAAAAAAACTCCGGCTGTCTATATCTGCTAAAGGCTGGATAAAGTCAATGGCGTGGGTTTTTTCTTGAATAAAGAAGCTCAGTAGCGTTAAATACAGTCACGTCAGTTTGAGAAGAAGAGTTTAGCTAGCTAAAACCATGGAGTTTGAGAACTACAGGCTTTCCCTACACATCAGTAAGTTTGAAGCGCTGGCAAAATACTTGATACAAACTGAAGTTCGTCTGTTGTGGACATGGTCCACGAGACAAGCTAATTTCGCAACATTTGGGGTGTATTTTTCTTCTTCTGTGGTGTCGGGCAAATGCCTGAAATTGGTGGATCAGTGATGTCGAACGCCCTAGTCACTGGCGCTTCGGGATTCATAGGTCAGAACCTTTGTTCTTCATTGATTTCCGCCGGACATTCTGTCAGGGCTTTAGTTCGTTCAGTAGAATTAGTGTCTACCGTCGATAGACTTGAGGTAGTTACCGGCATTGATATTGGTGCCAATACTGAATGGTCAACTTTTTTGCAAGATGTTGATTGTATTGTCCATTGTGCAGGACGCGCCCATGTCATGCATGATGGAGAAGCTGATGCTCTCGCGGCTTATCGTGCGGTGAATGTTGAGGGCACTCGTAGATTGGCCGAACAGGCGGTGTTGTCAGGTGTCAAACGCGTGATTTACCTAAGTTCTATAAAAGTGAATGGCGAGCGGACATCCTCAGGTGTCGGTTTCACTGCAGATGATCTCGCTAAGCCTCTGGACCCATACGGTATTTCCAAGTGGGAGGCCGAGCAGACCTTGCTTAAAATTGCTGCCCAAACAGGACTTGAGGTGGTCATTATTCGGCCTCCAGTTGTTTATGGGCCTGGGGTCAAGGGGAATTTTTTCACTATGCTCAAATGGTTGTCTCGCGGTATTCCTCTGCCTCTGGGCGCTGTTCATAATATACGCAGTTTGGTTGGCATTGATAATTTTGTAAGTCTCATCATCACTTGTATTAATCACCCTGCAGCGGCAAATCAGACCTTTCTCGTTAGCGATGGTGAGGATCTTTCGACGACAGAACTTTTGCACCGTTTAGGGAAGGCATTACATAAACCGCCACGCTTTTTACCTGTTTCTGTTTCAGTGCTCGAGTTTACAGCTCAATGCTTAGGTAAGCGAGCTGTTGTACAGCGATTGGTAGGCAATCTTCAGATTGATATTTCAAAGACCAGAGAAGTTTTGGGTTGGAGCCCGCCAGTAAGTGTCGACGAGGGGCTGAAAAAGACTGCCGATTGGTATCTTAAAAGGCCTTTAATATGTTCCTCGTCTATGCTCTGGAAGTAAATAATGTTTCGTTTTTTGGATTTATTTTTCGCTTCTCTTGGCTTAGTAGTGCTGTTCCCGGTAATTTTGTTGATTATGATTCCCGTATGTTTTGTAATCCGTTTGCCACTTTTTTGCCAGGAACGTTTAGGCCGCGGACAAAAATCATTCACTCTTCTAAAGCTACGAACAATGCAACCAGAGACTGCTTCTGTTGCTTCACACCTTGTGGATGTTTCATCAATTACACCAATCGGCCGGTTTTTGCGCCGAACAAAATTGGATGAATTGCCCCAGTTATGGAATGTACTGAGGGGTGATATGAGCTTGGTGGGCCCGCGACCAGGCCTCCCTAACCAAATTGAGTTGACCAACGCGCGTGAAAAATATGGCATATATTCCGTGCGCCCTGGTATTACGGGCCTATCACAAATCAGCGGAATTGATATGTCTACACCGGAATTGTTAGCTCAGACAGATGCGCGCATGATCGCCAACATGTCACTTAGAAACTATTTTAAGTATATTTTTCTTGCAATTATAGGCAAGGGTGGTGGTGATCGCATTAAATCATGATTAAGCTTTGATGTCTGCAGTGTGCTGCAGGTTCAACCCGAAGGATACTTTGTGGATTCACTACCACCACAATGTCAGCCCCAATATGTAGAATAACCATGTCGGCCTTGCTCCATCCAACCTCTGCCATAATCTAACTGATGCCTCTATCAATATTCAGAAAGTCATTTGGAGGGCCAATGCGTGCCGACTGTACCGCGATTGCTAAGGAATTTAGTTCAGCTTTAGCCGCAAGAAACCTCAACACGGGGCATATTTGCGCAGGATCCATAATATAGTTTAGTTGCTTGCCCGTAATGCCCCTCAGCAGAAAACCTTCATTATATCGGCTAGACCTACGCAGGCCCACAAAACAGCTCTTGGCAGCTATGAAGTTTTAATCAGAGCGTCTTTAGATTGTGCTAAAAGTCACGCTCTTCTATGAAGCGCTTTTTCGTTTCTGGTGTTAGCTTTTCGCATCAATAACACCGATGAGAAAGCAGGGAACAGCCTTAGACGTGGCGCAAAAGAGGGTTAATGGCAAGATTCGTTTGTTTCATCAGTGGTACCCAGCCACCCAATTTCATCCAGCTTTGGCTTCCCTTCTGCCACGCATCGCCTTTGCAATAAGCACATAAACTATAACAATCATGCTACTGACCGCCAGCGCCAGCGCCAATGCCAGCATCTGCTTTTACTTATATTGGAATTTAGTTGCCCCAACATTAAATGATGCTGCGTGGAAATTAGCCGACTTCATGACAGGCGTTTCAGGAAATAACCGTCCAGCGCACTTTGACGTTTAGTCATCTGAAAGAGCAAGCTTTTTGCTTAAGCTTCAGCAATCCATCAATAAACACGCGCTTATCCTGCCGCGACTTGATAAACTCAATCTCTTTTTTCAAGCTCATCATAGCCTCGTATATGCAGAGGCATCTCTGTCTTTATCTTGCCAGTTGCCTCTAGGGTCTGGATCGTTTGGCGAGCGGCACTACTGTGTTGGAGGAACTATCGCTTCGTCTGCTTAAGAATACATCACTTGATGTCACGTCATGTGCAACCCCGTTAAAAACCTGACGAACTATTTTGAAGAGTTTTCCATGATCGTTAACCGCGATAGCGTCAAGCACGTCGTTCAACAATGCTGCCAAATCTTCACTTGGAAGGCTATTGTCATCCGTCGTCATAATACGCGGATGGGCAGTTCCAGTCAGATTGTCACTGTAGCATAACTCCTCATACATCTTCTCACCTGCGCGAAGGCCCGTGATGCGGATAAGAATATCATCCGCGCCGATCTCGCTGGCTGACTCTAACACTGGCCTTTTCCCCGACAGAGTGATCATCTTTTTGGCAAGGTCCAAAATATTCAACGGTTCGCCCATATCTAGAACGAAGATGTCACCACCCCTGGCCAACGAGCCGGCCTGGATAACCAACTGTGCCGCCTCAGGTATAGTCATAAAATAGCGGAGCACATCTGGATGCGTAACCGTCACCGGCCCGCCATCAGCAATCTGCTGTTTGAAAAGCGGCACTACTGACCCCGAAGACCCCAAAACGTTGCCAAACCGCACAATCGCAAATTGCGTGGTGCTTTGTGTTCTTGCAAGGTCTTGGCATACTAGTTCGGCAAGCCGTTTTGAAGCGCCCATGAAATTCGTCGGATTCACCGCTTTGTCAGTGGACACAAGTATAAAATGCTTCACTTGTGCTGCCACAGCAGCATCTGCCATGTTCCGTGTTCCGAATGCATTATTTGTGATACATTGCATCACATTCTGTTCCATAAGCGGCACATGCTTGTAGGCAGCGGCATGGTAGATTGTGTCAATTGCGAACTTATCCAAGACCTTGTTAAGGAAGAACTGATCTTGAATCGATCCAATAATCGGCGTGATAGCAAGCGATGGGTGCGTTTTCTCCAAGTCCTGAAGCAAGCTGTAAATCGCAAATTCTGATATATCTAAAATCACCAGATGCGCTGGTGCCTGCGCAGCAATCTGGCGAGATAACTCACTGCCAATAGAACCACCAGCTCCTGTTACCAAAACAATTTTTTCAGTTATAGTTTTTCCTAACAACTCAAGGTCCGGCTTGGTAGGATCACGGCCAAGCAAATCGAGAATGTCCATATCACGTAATTCTGTAATATCTGCCGTGCCGTCGATCAGGTTTGTCAGATCAGGAACCCACTTGACCTTAACGGGCATTTCGGTCAATAGGTCAAAAATTCGCTGATGCACTTCAAGTTGTGCGGTTGGCATAGCCAGAAGAACAGTGTCAATCTCGTAGACCGTTAGCATTTTACGGGCAGTTTCAAAACCCTCAATTTTAACGCCGCCAACGCTTTGTCCATGCAATTGCGGGTTGTCGTCAATTAACTGGCAAACGCGGTATTGGTTGTTCCATTTCAACGCCTCAACAAGCTGTCTTCCAGCCATGCCGGCACCATAAATAGCAACGTTTTTCCGTTTAGAGCGGTTGATATTTTGGCCGATCGCCCGAATAAAAAAGCGCAAGCTTGCTAGACTTACAACTGAAAAGGCTGCATGAATAAACGGCACCGAACGAGGAATTTGCAAGCCAGCAAAAATTATCAGCACCAACAACATAAACGCCGAGACTACTGCAGCTGCGATAATTGAAATCGCTGTGTCGACCGTGATATGTCGCGTAAAGACGTTGTAAAACCCGCGGCTAAAAAACAACGCCATGCTACAAATAAAGGCAACCGCACAGGCAATATAGCTATCAATTTGAATTAAAAAATCATGACTTTCCAAGCGTGCAGCCAAGGCCAGAAGGACTGTGAGCGGAATGACCACACTGTCAAAGCTTATTAAAATAAGTCGTTTTTTCCAGCTTTCGAGCGCAAAAAGCCACATCAGCATTGGTTTAATATTAATAATGTCCACAGGTGCGTGCCTTTAAGGTGGATTAGCAATTTGGTTCTAAACGCTAAAAAATAAAATCTATTAAAACTTTTCTAATATCCGATGTTTTTTTGGCTTACATGCATGTAAGGTTGTAATTCATCCTCAACCAAGGTAATGCGACTTGTGCCATTCAATCAATTTTTCCACTCCTAATCTAAATGGAGTGGTAGGTTTAAAATCAAAATCCTTATCCAATATAGTAACATCAGAATGAGTATCAGACAAATCTCCAGGTTGCATTGGCAAAAATTCGTATCGCCCTTTTTTACCTATGGCCCTCTCTAATTCATTGATAACATCCATCAAAGCTAGGGGCCTACCACTGCCTATATTATAGATCCTCCAAGGAGATCGACTGGTCCCAGGGTCTGGTGCGTAACCGCTCCAGTCCCTGTTTTTCTGCGCAGGGCTGTCAATAACTCTCATCACACCCTCAACAATATCATCAATATAAGTGAAATCACGCCGGTGTTTCCCATAATTAAAGACTTCAACCGGCTCGCCAGCCAAAATAGCTTTGGTGAATTTAAAAAGCGCCATATCAGGCCGGTCCCACGGGCCATAGACCGTAAAGAAACGAAGCCCAGTTGTCGGCAAGCCATACAAATGGCTGTAGGTATGTGCCATTAATTCATTTGATTTTTTACTCGCTGCATAAAGCGATAAAGGATGATCTACATTGTCATGCACTGAAAAGGGCATAGCCGTATTCGCCCCGTATACACTGGACGAACTAGCATATACTAGATGCTCAACCTCATGATGTCGGCATCCCTCTAATATATTAATAAAACCAACAATATTACTCTGAATGTAGGCATAAGGGTTTTCGATCGAATAACGCACACCAGCCTGCGCGGCCATATTGACAACCCGTTGGGGCTTATGTTCTGAAAACACTTCTTCCAACGCTCCCTGGTTTGAAATATCGAGACGCATATGAGTATAATTTTTATGATGAAGATGCCGAGCTAACCGAGCCTCTTTTAAGGCGGGGTTATAATATTCATTGTGATTATCAATACCTATAACAGTCTCGCCTCTTAGAAGAAGCTTCTGAGACAATTCTGAGCCAATGAAGCCAGCGGCCCCGGTTACAAGAACTCTCATTTAGACATCCGCTTGAATAATCAAAATTGCATACAACAAGGCTCTACAAAACCAAAAAATTCGCAAGCCAGAAACAGCCCTTCTGCACTGCCCTGTATTTGAATAAATTGAACGTCTTAAGAAGTCAAACGCTCCATCAGCCTTGAGATCGTAATTTCAAAACTTGCAAAATTGGATTTGGGCGAAGATGATATCAATCGATTGTAACATGTTTTTTAGGTCAAATTTAGCAATGAATATTCAGTCAATTAGCCCGTCATTGGGCAGTGTCATTCACGACATCGACATTAGCCAGCCTCTGGCAGACGATCTACTAGCTGATCTCCGCGCCATCTGGCTGGAGCGGCAAGTAATAATTCTTCGTAATCAAACCCTCTCCTCTGCCCAATATCTTCAATTTGCGAAGCAGCTAGGCTTACCTGATATCTATCCTTTCTTGAGAGGTCTTGATGACTTCCCTGAAATCACGCCCATTCTAAAAAAAGAAACTGAAAAAATAAACTTTGGCGGTGTTTGGCATTCTGACACCACCTATCAGCCTTACCCGCCAATGGCGACCATGCTTTATGCACTGGAGCTACCTCCAATTGGTGGAGATACACTGTTTGCCAATCAAATTCAAGCCTATGAAACCTTATCTGACGGGTTGAAAGAAACGCTGGCCAACATGAAAATTATATGCCTTCCAGACAAAGCAGCAGCAGTGGCTACACGTGCAGACAGAATTGCCGAGAATGGTCGCGACACCAGCAAAGATAACCTAGTCGGTATCCACCCTGTAGTTCGCACTCATCCAGAGACTGGAAAAAAAGCTTTATATGTCAACCAGGCTCACAGCTGTCATTTTGAGGGTTGGTCGATGGCAGAAAGTGACGGACTTTTGAATTTTTTATATGCCCATCAAATCAGAGAAGAATTTCAGTGTCGCCATATCTGGCAAAAGGGTGATGTTGTTATATGGGATAACCGCTGCACATTACATTATCCCGTAAATGACTATCACGGACATAGACGCCTTTTGCATCGCATCACTCTGAAAGGTGACAAACCGGTCTAACAAACTAGCTATCGACTGCGCTCAATGGAACTTTGGATTATCATAACTATAATTGCTGCCACAACCCAAACCCTAAGGTCTGCGGGGCAGAAAAAAATGAAATCAGTGATGGGAGATTTCGGAGCTAGCTACATCCGATTTTCCTATGCGCTGCCTTTTGCTGCCATTTGGCTCTGGCTGTGGATGCAGTCAACACAACAGAGTCTACCCCAAACTACACAGATGTTCTGGGTATGGGTCAGCATCGGTGGCTTAATGCAGGTGATCTTCACTGTTCTATTAATCACCCTGTTCAACCATAGAAATTTTGCAGCCGGCACTGCTTTTTCAAAAACTGAAGTCCTTCAGGCTGCTATGTTTGAAGCCCTTATAATTGGGGAAATTGTGAGTTTTCAGGTTGGACTGGCTATTGCTATTGGCGTGCTGGCAATCTTGATGCTGTCATTTCATAAATCTGATGCGGGATTATCTGGTCTGTTTTCATCACTACGGTCGAAGCAGTCTCTTCTGGGGCTGACAGCTGGCGCATTTCTGGGCTTATCTACAGTCAGCTTCCGTGCCGCAACTGATTCGCTTGCAACAGGTGATATTGTGCTTAGAGCTTCCATGTCAGCAGCAACATCAACATTATTGCAAACTCTTTTCATGGGCGGAATCATGTTCCTAATGGCAAAACGTGAACTTGTTCTGTCTTTTACTCACTGGCGCTCTGCTTGGCCAGTTGGCCTGTTTGGAGCGATTACAACGGCGTGTTGGTTCACAGCATTTTCACTTGAAAATGTAGCTTCCGTTCGAGCTGTCGGACAGGTTGAACTATTGATAACACTCGGATTCTCCATTCTTTTCTTTAGAGAAAAAACCTCCCTAACGGAATTGTTGGCCATTGCGTTACTAGCCTTATCCATCATTCTGGTTCTGATGAGTTAAACTGGGAATAATAAATTAGTCAGGAAAACTATTCCAACTAGAGAAATAAATAATTTTTAATTAAGAATTTTACTTTAGACACCTATCGTTTTACTCTAAGTTCTCATTCAATAGAAAAACCTACAATTGGAGGAACGAATGAAATTTCGCTCACTAATGCTGGCCGCAGGTGCACTCGCCCTGACAGCGGGACCAGCAACAACTGCCCTAGCAAAAGTTGAAGGGGACACCATCATCCTCGGCTCAGCTATTTCTTTGACAGGTAAATATGCAACTAACGGTCTGCACACACAGCGCGGTTATGATTATGCTGCGAAAGTTATCAACGAGGCTGGTGGCGTAAAGGTTGGTGGCAAGAGTTATAAACTAGCCATCAAATACTATGACGATGAATCAACTCCTGCCCGTGGCGCACAGCTTGCTGAGCGTCTTATTCAGCAGGATGGTGTTGAATTTATGCTTGGCCCATACAGCTCTGGCATGACTAAAGCAATCGCTCCCGTATCTGAAAAGTTCGGAGTGCCAATGGTTGAAGCAGAGGGTGCCTCACGGTCGCTGTTTACGCAAGGTTATAAGTATTTGTTCGCTGTGCTTTCAACATCTGAGCAGTATCTCGCATCAGCGGTACATATGGCCGCTGAGGAAAGAAAGAAGAACTTCAGAAACCCATCCGAAGTGCGCGTTGCATTAGCATTCGAAGGTGACCCATTTTCAATGGATGTCCGCGCTGGTGTTCTAGACAATATCGCTGAGTATGACATGAAAGTCATTATTGATGATCAACTACCAGCTGATTTGTCAGACATGTCAACAACACTAACAAAGGTAAAGGCACTAAAGCCCGATATCCTAATCATTTCCGGTCACTCAAAGGGTGCAGCCACTGCTGCACGTCAGATTGACGAAATGAAAGTTAATGTGCCAATGATTGCCATGACACATTGCGAATCTGCCAAAGTTCAGGAGAAATTCCCTAATGCTGCAACAGGTTTCCTGTGCCCAACACAGTGGGTGGAAACATTGTCGAAGTCTGACCCGATGTTTGGTAGCGCAATGGACTGGAACGAAGGGTTTAAGAAAGACTATCCGTCATATACATCTGTTCCATACCAATCAGCTCAGGCGTCTGCCGCTGTTTATGTCTGGAAAGAAGGATTTGAAAAAGCTAACAGCTTTGATAAAGATACTGTGAGAGATGCGATTGCAGCAGTAGAGATGGAAACTTTCTATGGCGACATCAAGTTTTCTGAAGCAGGAAACAACATTGCAAAGCCAATGTTTATGCGTCAAATCGGTGCTGATGGATCGTACACGCTTGTTGAGTCTTTCGACGATGTATCATATCCACGCAACGTGACATACTAATTTAAATCGATTAAAAGAAAGGGCCAATTGGCCCTTTCTTTCATAATTATTCCGGAGACATCCATGTTAGATAATTTGCAGCTCCTATTCGTTTGGGCGCCCATTATCAATGTGCAAGTAATTTTAGAAGGCATCTTTGTCGGAGCCGTCTTTGCCTTAAGCGCATATGGGCTGGCCCTCGTTTGGGGCGTTATGAATATTAAAAACTTGGCACAAGGCGACTTTGTGATCATGGGCGGATACATGGCTCTGTCGTTATCACAAGCAAATGTGCCTCTGCCTCTCATCTTGATAATTGTTGTTGCCAGCATGTTTGTTTATGGCTGGGTCGTTTATGTTGGAATAATACGCCGAATTTTGGATCAGGATATGTTTGTTTCGCTTCTAGCAACATTTGGTTTGTCCTTGCTGATGCAACAGGTTATGAACCTAATCTACGGCCCAGAAGTGCAAATCATCGATTTGCACATGCCAAATTTTGATTTCTTTGACAATATGGTAAACGTGCCATCATCAAAAGTTCTGTCGCTTTGTCTTGCAGCGATCATCGCCTTCAGTGTTGTCTTGTTTATGAAGAAGTCAAGAACAGGGCAGGCGATTAGAGCCACTGCACAAGACCCCAGGGCTGCCCGCGTTCTAGGCATAAATACTGACCGTATTTATGCCATTACTTTCGCGTTCAATTCAGCCCTCTGTGGTGCTGCTGGCGTCCTCGTCGCAATTATATGGGTCATTCAGCCTTTTTATGGCATCACCTATTCCGTGCGCTCATTTGCAATTGTTACCGCTGCTGGGCTGGGTAATCTGCCTGGCGTTATTGGCGCCGCGTTTGGTATTGGTTTAGTTGAAAAATATACAGGCGTCATCATTGGCACTGCTTATGAGGTTGCAGCCCCAGTTACAATGCTGGTTCTTGTCCTCATCTGGCGGCAAATGTCCATGCGACGCAACAGACAGGTATTAAGATAATGGCAAATAAAAACTCACTCGTAACCTATGGTGGTTTAGGGCTGTTTGGCATCTTTGGACCTGTGTTATTCCCTGAATATACTTTGTCTATAGCCTATCTTTGGATGATGGTATTGATGGCCTCAACCTGGGACACTCTCGGAGGCCAAATGGGCTACAACTCATTAGGTAACATCGCTTTCTTTGGCGTAGGCATGTATGTTTCAGCCATCGTTCAAATTTCCTTCTTTTATGAGGGTGGAGTGGGTGAATATACATCTGCGATGGGTTCAATTAAGCCTGAATTCACCGATGCAGAATATTTCTACGGCTTGTTCATTGGAATAATTGTGGCGGCGCTTGTTGCGCTTGCGATGTCGGTAGCTTTGTCAACCTTTATGTTTGGATTACGCGGGCCATACTTTGCAATTGGCTCGCTCGGCATCGCAGTCGCCGCAGCTGAGCTGACTATTACAATTGATTATGTTGGAGGAGCATCAGGGATTTCCATGCCCCTATTCCCGGGCGACATTGAATTCCGTTCAACCTTTTTCTACATCCTATGTTTTATACTTACCATTATTTCACATTTCCTATTGCGTTGGATGTATTCCACACAATTTGGGCTAGCGATCAATGCAATTCGCGATGATGAGGATAAGGCAGAGGCAATGGGCATCCCAACGCTTGTTTACAAACGGATTGGATGGGGTGTGGCAGCTATGTTCATGGGAGCAATTGGCGCCGTAGCGGGAAATATGGCCGGCTTTATTGATAAAGAAGTTGCCTATCCTATTCCAACCTTTGGCATCTTCATGGTTGCTATGGTCTTGCTTGGTGGCAAAGGCACCTTATGGGGGCCAGTCGTTGGCGCTATCATTTTCCATGTGGTTAAAGAGACGACATGGACTTACTTGCTTAATTTACAATGGATTGCACTTGGCCTGATCCTGATTGTGAATATCGTATATTTCCAGCAGGGCCTTATGGGCTGGCTGCAGACCAAATATCCGGAAATGTTTGGCATTGTTGTTGACGACGGCAATAAAGCAGATAATGAGGCATAAACAATGACTAATATGATTAAAGTAAGTAATGTCTCCAAATCCTTCGGCGGTGTAAAGGCTAATGTTGACATCTCCATGACGGTCAAACAAGGGTCTATCACAGGTATTATTGGTCCAAATGGATGTGGCAAGACAACTCTTTTCAACTCTATTGTTGGTTATCACCCAATCGACAGTGGTAATATCGAGTTTGATGGTCAAAAGATCACGCATCTCATGGTTGGTGAAATTGCACGTCTGGGCATGCTGCGTACGTTTCAGCAAACCCGCATTTATACAAAAATGAACTGTGTGGATAACATGCAAATTTCTGTTTCACACCGCAAGGATTCAAGAGATGGTATCTTTGCCAGCCGCCGCGGAGAGATTAAGGACAGGGCAGAGCATCTTCTGGAATTTGTAGGCCTGTATTCAAAGCGCAACCTGATTTCAGGAGATCTTTCATTCGGCCAGCAGAAACTACTCGAATTTGCAATGGCCCTGATGAATGAACCAAAAGTGCTGCTTCTGGATGAGCCAACTGCAGGGATTAACCCGACCTTAATAAATGGTCTGATTGACCGTCTGCAGCGAGCGAATGAGGAGCTTGGAATCACCTTATGTGTCATTGAACATAACATGCGGGTTATCATGAACCTGGCAGAGCATATTTACTGCCTGTCTAATGGTAAAATGCTAGCAAGCGGCGCGCCAAAGGCGCTGCAGAATGATCAACGCGTTATTGACGCGTATCTCGGAGGACATTAATGGCTAAAGCCCCGAAAAAGAAACCTGCCAAAAAGGCGAAAACAAATGCCAAGAAAGTAGCAGGTAAAGCAGCTAAGACAAAGTCGGTGGCACAAACAGCTGCCTCTGTGAAAACAGCAGCCAAAAAGACTGCGGCAAAGAAGGCAACAACAGCCGCAAAAAAAGCCTCATCTAAATCAGCTGCACCGAAAAAGAAAAAGCAGAGTAAATCAGCTGCTAAGAGCAGAAAGAGGGTTACCGGTTATGGCAGTGGTAGCGTAGATGTAGTCATGTCTGTCGATCAGGTGGCAAAGGAAGCTGCCTCCATAGCAGCAAATGCCCCCAGCCATAAAGAGCTTCTTAAGCTGGCGGGCCACGAGCCGCTTCTGACCATTAACAGCCTGCGGGCAGGTTATGGAAAGATGGAAATCCTGCACGATTTCAATCTTGAAGTGGCAAAAGGTCAGTCTTTATGTCTAATCGGACCAAATGGTGCGGGTAAATCAACAGTTCTGCATTCTATCTTTGGCTTTACCAATATCTTTTCTGGAAAAATCAGTATTGACGGTAAAGATGTGACTAATCTGACCCCATCCCAGAAATTGTCTGAGGCCGGCATTGCTTATATTCTTCAGGATAAATCTGTTTTCCCACAAATGACTGTTGAGGAAAATCTGCTCATGGGCGGATTTTTGAAAAATCAACCTGCTGAGGCCAAGGCCGCTGCCGAAATGGTGTTTGACAAATATTCACGTCTGGCTGACCGGCGGGATAAACCCGCAGGGGTTTTGTCAGGGGGAGAACGGCGATTGCTCGAAATATCACGCGCGTTGGTGATGAACCCGGAAGTGTTGCTGGTTGATGAGCCATCAATTGGTCTTGAACCACGCTTCATTGATATGGTTTTTGAAATCCTTGATGATCTGCAGCACCGGGATGGCAAAACCATTATTATGGTTGAACAGAATGCGAAAAAAGGCCTGTCTTTTGCTGACTTGGGCTATGTGCTGGTATCTGGTGAAACAGCAATCGCTGGAGCCGGTGATGACCTGTTGCAGAATCCAGATGTTGGCCGCTTGTTCCTAGGGGGATAACCTCAAGGGCGGGTCGTCAGCACCTTTTAACCTATTGCTTATTGGAAGGGCAGGCCATACCATCGAGCCTGCCTTTTTTACTTTGTCATAACTGTTCTGCCAGAAGCCAGACAGCTGCCCACAGGCCTCCACCTAAAAAGGCCAGCCCCCCTGAAGCCCACAAGTTTCGCCCGGCAGAAAGAACAGAGGTTGGCAATCTGAATAATTCACTAACCAGAACAACTGATAGTGATGAAAATGAAGTCATTGTTCCTGCCGCCCAGCCGATCATGTGAGCCTGCATGACAAAAATTGCATCGAAAACAGTTAAGGATGGCGCAAAATAGGCCAACAAGGGAGCTGCGGAAATCACTGGATGAACACCCAAGACAGAAGCCAGCCAGACCAATACGGGCAGGCCCCAAATCATTAGCCATATCTCAGGGGCTTTACCAAACAAGCCATCAAGCATAAAAGACAGAGAAGTTGTGTCAGCAGCTAGAGAGGCAATTACCATAGAGGTAGAAATGATTACCAGTTCATCGCCGCTGCCTTTTTGCAGGTACCAGAATGTCTCTGCAATCTGCCGGGCGGTCCGCGGGCGGCGACACATCTGGATGACACATAAGATGGGCATAGTTGTGACCACAGCCAGCAAAGCTGTAAAACCTGTCGCCACTGACAACAGAATAACAGCCGAAACAGCGATCAGTAAGCGCGGTATTATTGGCCGCAGGGGCTGCATCGCTTCCAGTACAGAAAAACGCGCACCCGCCGGGGCAGCCAAGGCAGATGTTACCAGAAAAAAAAGCACGGCAGTGATAAGTCCCAGCATTATGGCTCCGAAGGAAATGCCGGACGGAAGATAAATATTCGCTACGGCAAAGCTTATAAAAAAAGGCGACCACAAGACTGCCCCATTCATACCGCGCAGAGCGGCTTCTGCTGCCACCCGGCGCCGTTCAGGCCCAGCTTTTTGTGGCAGCGATGCAGCAATCAGCGCAAACGCCCCAATATTCATCACACCGCCCAGAACATGACTTGCTAGTTGCAAACCAGAAGCAGATGTCTTTGCAGGCAGCTGGCCAAGCTGGCGTTGTGTTTCCATCACTGAAGGCATAGTAAGCGCTGTTGCCCTGACAAGAGTCAATGTAGGCAGCAGACAGGCAAAAATCAGCACAAAGGCACCTGCATTGCGCAATTGATCAACTGACGGCAATGCAGGCAGGATTAACCAACCAATGAGCACCAGGGCCAGCAGAATAATCACAGACTGCAGGCGAAGCCGCATAGCCGACAACAGCAATATCCCAGTGAAGATAATCAGTGCTGTATCAGCTACAGCTCCAATATCTGTAAGTGACAGAATGAAGGGCAAGGACAAGGCCCAACACATAAGCGCCAGAATGACTTTCAGAGAGCCTAGAACAGACAAAAACACATTCACCTAAATCCGTTGGAAACATGACAGCCGGACGGCTGAATCTTCGCTTAAGCCTATACAGACTTTTGTCAAATTCCTATACTCATATCGTAATGACCCGTCATCCCCGCCATTTCCTCAATCTATATCATCTCACGGACAGGCCCTATGCTCTTCTCTGCGTGGTGTGCTTTGCCGAAGTTATCAGCATGCTTAGCTTTGCCGCTTGGCCACTGTTTCTGGTAAAGTTGCAGCCATTATGGAGCCTGTCCAATTTTTCAGTTGGCTGGGTGAGCGGTGCCTATTTCATTGGCTATGTCTTCGCTACCCCTGTTTTGGTTGGGCTGACAGACCGGTATGACGCAAAGTATATCTATATATTCTCCACCTTAATCGCCGCGGTCGGCGCCTTTGGCTTTGCCCTGACAGCTCATGGTTTTTGGAGCGCAGCCTTTTGCTGGGGGCTGGTCGGGGCCGGTCTTGCTGGCACCTATATGCCTGGCCTTCAGATCCTGAATGCAAGGCTGGATGATGATCATAGACTGCGGCTTCTGCCCTATTACACATCTGCATTTGGTATAGGTACAGGCCTGTCCTTTTTTGTCATGGGCTGGCTGTACAGCTATGCTGACTGGACATCTGCATTTATCTACGCAGGCTTAGGCAGCCTCTCTACAGGGCTATTGGTCAGCGCCGTGATCTCACCACAGCCTGTCAAGAATGAGAGTGATGCGCCCCGTCGCCACCCACTTGATTTCCGCCCAGCATTTAGAAACGCTGCGGCTATGCGCTATATCCTATCTTATGGGGCACATAATTTTGAGCTGTTTGCCTTTCGAGGGTGGCTGTTTGCCTATTTGATTTTTGCCGCAGGCTATTATGGTGTTCAGCTGTCAGCAGCATGGTTGTCAGGTCTGATCTCGGTCATGGCGTTTATTGGCATGGTTGCCTCTGTTTACGGTGCAAAACTGTGTCTTTCACATGGACGGGCAAAGATCATTTCCCGCTTTGGGCTGGCCTCCTTTATCATGGCTGTTCTATTTAGCCTGTCCGGCCATATCAGTTTTGCTTTTGTCCTGCTCTGTGCCGCAGCCTATAACATCACCATCATGCTTGATTCCGCCTCGCTTACAGCTGGGACAGTCTCAAAAGCCAGTCCACAGGACCGCGGGGCAACATTGGCCGTTCATACAATGATCGGCTTTTGCGGCAGCGCAGCAGGTGCCCCGGCAACAGGGCTGGTATTGGATTTGTCTGGTGGGCAGACAACCCTTATGGCCTGGTCAGCCGCACTAGTCTGCATGGGACTGGGCTCAGCACTAGTCTGGATTATACTGCGCCACAACAAGTTCAGCTAGTCCGGCAAACCATCAACAATCACAAATAGACGGTCAGCGCCATCACCCAGAATATCTCTTGCCTTTTGATATTCAGGGCTGTGATAGGCTGTCTGCGCTGTGGACAAATCTGGCCACCAGACAATTACATTACGCTCATAGTCACTGCCTTCGGTTGTTTCGTGCGCGCCGCCACGTGCCAGATAGCGGCCGCCATGTGACTCTACCGCTGCTGCTGCCAACGGCGCATAAGCTTTGAGTTTTTTTGCATCCAGAACATTTACCCTCACCACCCAATATGCTGCCATCATATTTTCCTTTCACCTTTTTTGCTTTGATCATATAGACAAACCTTCTATCTGCCATCTGAATTCAACGCCGATAAGAGATAGTAAAAAATTATCTTGTTTATTATGGCTAGCCGCGCCAAGAATAAGACTGGCATATGGTTGTAAGATATCTTTAGGCGGCAACTGCAGGAACGGAAAAACGCATTTATGAACACCATCATATCTGTCATTAATGGTTGGTCTGTTGCCAGTACGCAAGCTGTGATTGAAAAACGCTTTCCGGCAACCGGTGAGGTAATCGCCGAAATCCAACACCGCAAATCAGCCATGCTGGATAAGGCTTTTTGGCATACGCTAGAAATCTATGCAGAGGTGAAGGCAAAATATGTCTAGTGTGGATCTTCGCAGCCGCCGCAATTCACTTACCCCACAAACGCGTTTCGTTGTGTCTATCACAACAGACAGGCAAGCTGGCGGCATTGCCAATGCACTCGTTTCTTATTCAGACGCACTGAAGACCAAAGGTCATCATCATACTATCATTCTTCCTCCTTCCGCTATTGTTGTCCCAACCCTTGAGAAGATGAAAACAGTGAATCTAATAAAAATACCCGCCGGTTTGATAAAATTTCATCTGTTGACCAGAGGCTTATTTTCACAACATATCCGCGCTGCTCTGGCAGAGGCAGATGCTTTTTTCCTGCATAACAGCGTTCTTTTACAGGTTCTAAAGCCAAGAGAAAAGCCGTGTTTCCTAGTAAACCATTCAGGTAGAACACGTCATCTGAACAGGGCCGATCACATTATATTCCTCACCAAAATTATGCGCTGCCGCACCATGGATAAACTGCCCCAGCTTGCTAGCCGCAAAGATAAACTGCATGTCCTGCCACATGGGTTTTCAACAAAAAAGCCAAAAAAAAGTGCCCAGCCCCCAAAAGTACCGGCAAAATCAGTTCCAGTTAAACTGGTGTCTGCAGGCCGGTTTGTGAAAAAGAAGGGCTTTGCCACGCTAATTGAGGCGGCCAAAATATCACAAGCGGCAGGTATTACCTGCCAGATTGATATTTATGGGGCTGGCCCATTAAAACCATCCTTGCAGAACCAAATTGCAAGCAGTGGCCTTACATCTGTGACCCTTAAAGGCTGGTCAACTGATCTCAAAAGCATTTTTGCTAATGCTGATTTGTTCTGCTCGCCCTCACTTGATGAACCTTTCGGTCTAGTTATCGGCGAGGCAATGGCGATGGGTCTGCCGGTTATTGCCTCAGATACAGATGGGGCAAGTGAGCTGTTCGGCATCAACACTGGCTCTGCTGATGCAGCCTTGCAGCATGGCGGTATAATCATACCTGCTGGAGATACTGTCGCACTAGCAGCAGCAATTAGCCGGTTCTGTGCTGACGAAAAACTCCGCCAAACAGCCGGACGGAATGCTCGAAGACGCATTCAAACAAGCTTTACCCACACTCATCTGGCTGATCAGCTAGATCAGCTAATCAGGTCTGTGGCTCCGTCGCCAGGGGAAGAGCGGTCGTATATTTGATCTCTTCCATAGCAAAAGATGAGCTAACATCGGATAATTTTACTTCAGAAATAAGCTCTTTGTAAAACCGGTCATAGGCGGCTATATCAGAGACCACCACTCGCAGCAGATAATCCACCTCACCGCTCATCCGATAGAATTCAACTACTTCGCTTCGCTTTGAAATCCGGGTAGCAAATTCTGCCAGCCAATCTGCATTATGCTGATCGGTTTTAATCGCGACAAATACGGACATAGCAAAACCAATTTTTGGACCATCCAGAAGCGCGACCCGGGCGCGGATAACCCCGTCTTCTTGCAGTTTTTGGATGCGCCGCCAGCAAGGTGTTACAGACAGACCAACCTTACGGGCAATATCCGCAATAGGCTGGGCTGCATCTTCCTGAAGAAGAGCAAGGATTTTCATGTCTGTATTATCCATTAATACTTTATCTCGCCAGGGACTGATCTGGCCTAACTCCTGACAGTTTCGCTGACACTAATCGTGGGTTTCGGTCTAACCACTTTAAACACAACGATTGGCATTTCATTAGAAAAAGAAAGGATAACACGCCGCCAACCATTGGACTAATGCAACTACCAAAGCATAGTTATCTAACACTAATTCAACCAAAAACAGTAAATTGACCTTTGTCAATTCAAAAATTTTACATCCCTTTTCAATCGGAATGATTTTACTAGTCAGAACAGCCAATTTAACTGAATATGGGCACATGATAAAACAACCTACTAATGCCACGCATCTGTATCCTGAAGGGTGGACAGATTACCGTCTAATTGACAGTGGAGAGGGAACAAAACTGGAACAGTTTGGACCGTATCGCTTAATTCGGCCTGAACCACAGGCCTTATGGGCTAAATTTCTGCCCGAATCAGAATGGAGCTGTGCAGATGGAATATTTGTGCCGGGCGGCACAGAGGATAAGGGCAAATGGCAACTATCAGATAAGCTGCCCACCTCTTGGCAGATGGTTTTTGAGGATATAAAATTCACTGCCTTGCCTACGCCATTTCGGCATTTAGGATTTTTTCCCGAACAATCCACGAACTGGCAATGGACAGCAGAAAGAATTAAGGCCTTCACCAAAAAAACCAGCCGTGCTCCAAAACTGTTAAACCTATTTGCATATTCCGGTGTGGCCAGTCTACATGCAGCAGCTGCCGGCGCAGAAGTCACACATCTTGATGCCAGCAAAAAAGCAGTAGCTCTAGCCTTTGATAACCGCAGTCTGTCTGGGCTGGAAACAGCACCGATTCGATTTATAACTGATGATGTGCTTCGCTTCGTGGCCCGTGAACAGCGGCGCGGCAACCGTTATGAAGGGATCTTGTTGGACCCGCCAAAATATGGGCGAGGGCCAAAAGGGGAAGTCTGGCAAATCAATGAAAATCTGCCAGAATTGCTAAACGTTTGCCGGGCCTTGCTTTCCAATGAACCATTGTTGTTTGTCGCAACCTTATATGCAATTCGCACCTCAACAACTGCTGTTCATGCAGCAATTGCAGATGTGCTGGAGGGGCTGGGCGGGGACATCAGATCAGGTGAACTAGCTTTGCGTGAAGACCGGGCAAACGGTCGGGGAATCGGCCAGGCTCTGTATGTCAGATGGTCTAGTTAAAAAATGCTAAAAACCGCCTTCAAACCTTCAGCATTTCGTAGAGACAAATTCCTGTAGCAACTGCAAGATTTAAGCTGTCCGAGCGGCCCTTCATTGGCAAGCGGACAAGCTCTGTGCACAGCCCCATCATTTCCTCACTAAGACCAGCCTGCTCATTGCCCATTAATAGCACCAGCGGCCTGGACCAGTCTGCCTGTCTGTAATCGATTGAAGCTGGCAGCGCTGTGCCGATAACACTACCTGGCCAACTTTGACAAAAATTAGAAAATTCTGCAGCTGTAACCTGCGCTATAGGCACATTAAACACTGCTCCCATTGAAGCCCGCACCGCCTCGACTGAATAAGGATCCGTGCAATCATCAATTAGAATAATGCCCGCAGCCGCAGCCGCATCAGCAGTGCGCAGAATTGTGCCAAGATTACCTGGATCGCGCACCCTATCAAGAGCAACCCAGCAGCCAGCAGAAGAGAGGCAAGAATTTATCTCATTAATTTTTGTCCACTTCTGAACAAAAGCACCAACCACCATCTGCGCATTATCTTTTCGGCTAATGCGTGAGAGCAGATTTTCTCTCACTGGCAGTACGCGCCCACCTGATTTTTGGCAGGCGGCGATCAGCGTGGAAAGACCCGGTTCTGCCTCACGCCCGGCAGCATAAACGATCCGAACAGGGGCATGGCCCAACTGCACAGCTTCTATGCAAATCCGCATGCCTTCAGCCAGAAACCAACCTGTTTTCCTGCGGTATTTACGCTCATGAAGAGACCGTAACAGCTTAACTTCAGCATTCGCCGCAGAAGAAATAGGCGTTAAATCACGAGCATACGGAGCCTTGGCTCTTTTTGTATCTGGCGTCATGGACAGCAGACTAACCTGTCGGTGGCTTGAAATCCAGCCTGCAAGCGCAGACTGTCAGAACAGCCCTTCAATCTCCCCATCAGCATCAAGACCGATGCTTTGTGCTGCAGGTATACGGGGTAGACCAGGCATTGTCATAATATCACCGCAAATCACTACAATAAACCCTGCCCCAGCAGAAAGGCGCACTTCACGTACAGGCACAATATGGCCAATTGGCGCGCCACGCAGATTCGGATCTGTTGAAAACGAATATTGAGTTTTGGCCATACAAATTGGCAAGTGTCCAAATCCTGCTGCCTCCCATTCGCGCAACTGATTACGGATTTTCATATCCGCTGCGACATCATCAGCCCGGTAAATGCGTGTAGCAATAGACTTGATCTTTTCAAACAGTGGCAAGGTATCTTCATATAGAGGAGCAAATTGTGCCGCTGCCATCTCACAGATAGACACTACTTCTTCTGCTAGTTCAATAGTGCCTTCTGATCCCTTTGCCCAATGTTCGCAGCGGATTGCTTTGACGCCCACTCGCAGGCTTTCAGCCATAATCACTGCAATTTCAGCTTCTGTGTCGGTCACAAAGTGATTAATGGCAACCACCACAGGCATACCAAATTGCTTGATATTTTCAATATGGCGCAGAAGATTTGTACAGCCTTTCTGCACCGCCGTTACATTTTCATGATCAAGCTCATCTTTGGTCAGGCCGCCATTCATCTTCAATGCTCGAATGGTCGCTACCAGAACCACACATTTTGGGGAAAGTCCCGCTTTACGGCATTTAATATTGAAGAATTTTTCTGCCCCTAAATCAGCTCCAAAACCCGCTTCTGTGATCACATATTCAGACAGTTTCATAGCGGAACGGGTAGCAATAACTGAATTACAGCCATGCGCTATATTCGCAAACGGCCCGCCATGTATAAAAGCCGGGTTATGTTCTAGTGTCTGTACCAAATTTGGCTGCATTGCTTCTTTCAGCAGAACCGTCATTGCTCCGTTAGCCTTGATATCCGCACAAGTGACTGGTGTCTTATCCCGCTTATAGCCAATAATAATAGTACCCAGACGGCGTTGTAGATCAGCTAAATTAATTGAAAGGCATAAAATCGCCATGATTTCTGAGGCGACGGTGATATCAAAGCCTGATTCGCGCGGAAATCCGTTTGGGATACCCCCCATAGACACAATATTATGCCGCAAGGCTCGGTCATTCATATCCATGACCCGCCGCCATACCACACGGCGCATATCAATACTACTGTCGTTGCCCCAATAGATGTGATTATCAATCATGGCCGCAAGCAGATTATGTGCAGAGGTGACCGCATGAAAATCACCCGTGAAATGCAGGTTGATATCTTCCATCGGGATGACCTGAGCATAACCACCACCGGCCGCTCCGCCTTTCATGCCAAAACAGGGGCCAAGAGAGGGTTCACGCAAACACATGGTTGCATGTTTGCCAATTCTGTTTAGCCCGTCCCCTAACCCAACAGTTGTTGTTGTTTTGCCTTCACCAGCCGGAGTAGGGTTAATCGCTGTGACCAACACCAGCTTGGCATCTTCGCGTTCAGGGAGCGAATCAAGCCAACCCAGGTCAATCTTCGCCTTGTCATGCCCATATGGTTTGAGAGCCGTATCAGGAATAGACAGTCGTTTGCCAATCTCCTGAATTGGTTTGGCTGTTGCTGCTCTTGCAATATCGATATCCTGCATAATCTCAACCCCAAAAGATCCTCTATGTTTTCAAAACAAACGAAAGCAGACCTGAAAGTGACAGTTAAGCATTTGCGTAACGCGACGCCGACTATTAAAAAACCGCCTAAAAGATGTGTTTTTTACTATTCTTGTCTTTTTTTTTAGGTCATTGTCACCAATAAAACAGATTATCAGGCCAGCTGTTTAGGTGCAGATGCCGATGAAAGAAGATAAAATCAAACCCCTTCTTCAAGCCAGCAAAAGTGCAGGTCCACTGACGGTAGGCTTTTTGCTAGTTCCTAATTTTTCGATGCTGGCCTTTGCCTCAGCCCTAGAACCTTTGCGAGCAGCAAACCGAATGTCTGGTCAGGATTTATTTTCCTGGGTGATCTCAAGCGCTACAGGGGCAGCGCCAGAAGCGTCAAACGGAGTAAGGGTTGATGTACAGGGCACCCCAGAAATGCTGCAGGGCTGCCGGCTGGTCTTTGTCTGCGCTGGTCTGGAAGTAAAGGCTCATGCGGATAAGGAAACTTTGAATCTAATCCGCCGTCTGGATCGGAAAGGGGCTATTATTGGGGCAATTTGTACAGGCACCTATCTTATGGCTGCAGCTGGCCTGTTGGATGACCGGCGTTGCACTATTCATTGGGAGAATATTGATGGGCTATCAGAGGAGTTCCCTTTACTGGAAATAACCAATGAGCTATTTGAAATCGATGAAAAACGGGTAACATGTTCAGGCGGCACAGCTTCGCTCGATATGATTTTATATCTTATTGGTCAGGTGCATGGCCAGGGCCTGGCAGCACAGGTATCTGATCAATTTATTCATGACCGTATCAGAGACCCCAGTGACCGACAGAGAATGGAGCTGCGGTCCCGTCTTGGCGTATCGCATCCAAAATTGCTGGCTGTCGTTGGGTTGATGGAACAGGGGCTGGAGGAGCCTTTTTCACAGACAGAACTGGCAATGCAAGCAAATTTATCTACACGACAGCTGGAAAGATTATTCAGAAAATACTTATCTACAACTCCAACGCGGTACTATTTAAACTTGCGCCTGGCTAGAGCTCGCCATCTGCTTCGACAGACTTCCATGTCGATTCTATCCATTGCACTGGCCTGCGGGTTTGTGTCCGCATCGCATTTCTCAAAATGTTATCGAGAAGTGTATGGCCGTACACCTCGTGCCGAGCGCCAGCCTGAGACACTATAGTCGCTGTAAGGCAATTACATTGAACGGTGGCTTCCACACAGTTTTACAATTTAAGATAGAATCAGAGCTTGTGCATGTTCTTTAATTGCTTCGACCATGCTAGCCAATCCATTTTTACGAGTTGGCGAGAGGTGTTTATCTAATCCGATTTCAGACAAAAAATCCGGCCTAGTTGCAAGAATTTCAGATGGTTGACGTCCTGAATAGACCCTGAGCAGCAAGGCAATTAACCCCTGAACGATAGCCGCATCTGATGAGGCGCTGAAATGAACACAACCCGCAGAATCTGTTTCCATGCCAAAATAAACCACAGACTGGCAACCCTTGAGAATGTGCGCTTCGTCCTGCCATTCAGGTCTGATCTGAGGCAGGCGTCGACCCTGATCGATAAGATGCTGATATCGGTCGGCCCAATCATCAAAAAATGAAAATTCCGCGATGATTTCGTCGGCTTCTTCTTGTGCAGACAGAAATGGGGACATAATAACCACTTCTAAAACGGGTAAAGTACGACAGTTGGAGACAACATGCTCTTGCGTGACACACTAAAACTATCTTAAACCTAGTGCAGACATTTTGTTTCGGCAAGGTGACTGGCGGATAAATTTGGTTTAGTTCTTTATTGGATAACAGATGTTGTCACGCACCGTTTCTTATTCTTCTAATTTGACTATTGCCCCGGCCATGTTCTGGGGTCTTTTGCTAGCTAGTTTAGCTGTGCGCCTTTATGCAGTGATAATCAGCCCGCTTGAACCCAGTGTTGACGAAGCCCAGTACTGGCTGTGGGGGCAAACTCCACAGTTGGGCTATTATTCAAAACCACCTCTCATAGCTTGGATTCTAGCGGGAACCAGTTTTGTTTTTGACCATCAGAATTTTGGGCAGCTTTTGGCCTTACGCATTTCTGCGCCCCTTATTCATACGCTGACAGCACTATTTTTATGGCAAACTGGCAGGTTGTTATTTTCAGATAATTCTGGGCGGCTTGCCGCGGTTTTATGGATTAGCCTACCTGCTGTTGGGCTGGGAAGTTTTGTGATGTCAACCGACACACCTTTGCTGCTCTTCTGGAGCGCGGGACTATATTGCCTTGTCCGCGCTGATGAGACTTTTCATCCAAATTATCGCTGGATGGGATTAGCCGGCATTTGTGTTGGGCTGGCCACGCTAGCAAAATATGCAGGCCTGTATTTCATTTTACCTCTGATTCTTTGGATGATGACTAGTAGCTTTCGCAAACCAAGTCAAAAAATTAAGCTGCTTGGCATATTTTTTACTACTGCTTTTTTTGCCTCATTACCTACCTGGTTGTGGAATTACAATAATGACTTTGTCACACTCTTGCACTTGACAGAAAACGCCAATTTTACGCAAATCGGGAGTTCACTTGCGAAGTCTCCAGGCGGTTCTTTCAAAGGCATTTCTGCTTTCTGGGGCGCACAATTTTTTGTCTTTGGCCCAGTAACCCTGTTATTACTAGTTTTCAGCCTGGCAGACCTCAGACACGGAGCCAAGCACAGCAGACTCCATTTATTTATCTGGCCGGTCCTTATGATCATGACGGGGCAGGCTTTTTTGTCAGAGGCCAATGCAAACTGGGCTGTAACCGCTTATCCGGCAGCAACCATTCTGGTTGGCCAGTTCATAACCATCAGTCGTAGCAAGTTAATCCTATTTTTAGGCAAAATGTCTTTCCTAGTAAATTTTTTACTCTGTTGCGCTCTGATCATAGTTACGGCCATAGGTAGCCTTAGCCTGCTTGGTCCCGCTTCTGATCCGTTTCGGCATCTAAGGGGATGGGCAGAACTGGCCCAAAAGACAGAAACACATGCCCATGAGACAGGGGCAAGAACTATAATCGCTTATAACCGACGGAGTGCCGCTTTACTTCACTGGTATCTGCAGGATACTGATTTTGATATTGTGTTGCCCAAGCTTGGCTCAGGGCAGGGCAATCATTATCACCGAACCTTTCCGTTGGACGCGTCCTCTTCACGCCCATTACTGGCACTGACAACTCAGGACAGCGCGCCGTCCCACCTACCGATTTCCGCGCGATGGCAAGGACCT
>CABYOG010000010.1 GCA_902520575.1 uncultured SAR116 cluster alpha proteobacterium | reverse complement strand
AATTGTCGATGGCCGGATAATAAACTCACTTCAACAGGGGTCAGCCCTAAGTCAAAAAAACGTGAAACCGCCTCATGTCTTAAATGGTGAAACCTTAAATGATCCAGTTTGACCCGATGTCTCAATCTCGCAAACGCCTGTCTTACAGCTCCGGCAGAAATTGGGAAGACGCAGCCACTATCATTTTTAGGTAAAGAAACCAGAATCCTCACCGCATTATCACTCAACGGTATTAGTCGTTGGTGGGCATTTTTAGTGTGCCGGATAAGGAGCTCTGAATTCTCAAGATCCACGTCATCCCATGTCAGAGCGAGCAATTCACCACGTCGCATTGCTGTCTGAAGTGCAAATTGGATTAAAGGTGCAATATATGGTGAACGGCAATCTCTCGCAGCGTCGATAAGGGCCCTCTGCTGATCTGGTGTTATTCGTCTGACAACGTGTACTGGGCCTTTTGGCAATGTCAGTCGCTGAAAAATCACGAGCGGTGAGGCCCAGTCCCAATCACGCTCAGCAACGGTACAAGCATGCTTTATTATATTCAGTTGTCTCTTAATTGTAGCTGGTTTCACTTCTTTAAGACGGCTGTTTCTCCATTTAATTAGGTCCTCTGTCCGCAAATATTGTAAATTAATTTTTGTCCATGACTCGCGTTGAAGAGCCCTAATTACAATCATTTCATTTTTAGCGGAGCGCTTAGACGGCGTGATCTCTTTTACGTAGCGAGACAGGATTTCGTTAAAGTTCCTTGGTTGATATTGGCGACCTAAATACGAACGGCTAGATGCTTCTATTTCTTGATTGCGAGCCCATTCTTTTGCGTCTGAAAGTAAGGCGAAGCTTTTTGCGCTACTGTATCTCCCTATGCGAAACTGAACTTGATATTTGCCATTGCGGCGTCGAATTGAAGCCATTTTACAATCTCCTTGTGACCAGAGTGTGACCGGACTTGAAGGGATTGATTTTCGTGCAGGATAACTAATTGAAATTCAGTAACTAAGTTGGAGAGTATACCTCTGATGTCCCTGCCTTCGGAGGGCAGCGCTCTATCCAGCTGAGCTACGGGTGCATTTAGTTACGAGAGCGTGTTTAATTGATTTTGGTTATGGTGACAACACTTTTGCATCTGAAGTTTATCCTAAAGTTCAGTCAACTTTGCTAATCAATTGCAGAAATATATCTTCCAAATCTGGCTCATCCGTTTTGACATCGCCAATAATAAGCTTATGCCGGGTTAGATCCGCAAGAATATCGCCGGCGGTTGTTTCATTTGGGTTGAACCTGATCTTCAGACCGGTCGCTGTGCGCATTGGGTTTAACCTTGCCAACTCATCTGGCAGTGGGTCTGGCCATCCGCTGGGAAGCTGAACGCTCAAATCTTTCTGGGCAGCTGACTTTAACAGCTCTGCCTTTGGCGATGAGGTAATAATTCGCCCGTGATTTAAAATTGCCACATGATCACATAAAATCTCTGCCTCTTCCAAATAATGAGTAGTGAGCACAATGGTGACACCTTTTACATTTAGATCACGAATTGTATGCCACAGGCGTTGGCGCAAGGCGACATCCACACCAGCTGTCGGTTCATCCAGAACCAGCACAGGCGGCTGATGGACCATCGCTTTGCCCACCAAAAGGCGTCTACGCATACCCCCTGATAATGAACGGGCATAGGCATTAGCCTGTTCCGTCAATCCAACTGTCTCCAAAATGGCATCAATATCACGTTCTGTTTTAGGCACACCGTAAAGACCGGAGGTGAAATGAAGAAGTTCGCGCGGCGTGAAATACACATCGATATTCAGCTCCTGTGGGACAATACCGATATTCGCACGGGCTTGACGCGGATTCTTATCTAAGTCTGTGCCCCAGACAGATACACTGCCGCTGGTCTTCACAACGGTGCCGCCTAGGATATTTATGAAAGTGGACTTCCCAGCCCCATTTGGCCCCAAAAGTCCAAAAATACAGCCCTTCGGTACCGACAGATCAATGCCTTTCAATGCCTGTTTTGGTTCGGTGGTTGATGTCCTATTATATGTTTTAACAAGATTTTGCGCGACAATTGCTGTTTCTTCATCATGGGCGGTATCAGCAGGCATGAAGGTTAAGGGGGCGGCGGACATCTGGCAGTATATCTTTCAAGAGCTATAAGTGGGACTGGACTTCAGATATAGCCGCGGTCATCTAAAAACACAATCTCAAGGCATTTTTAGTGTTTTCAAATTTGATCTGACTTATGAGGATAGGCTATAGTCATAACCGTTAGAATATATAGCTTGAAAAGGCCGTGTCATGGCCAAAACATGACTCTGATTGCACGTAGGCTTGTGCAATCTGACTAGCATTAAAAGGTGGAGAGCTCATTCATTATGTCAGTGCAGGAAAATGCAATAAAGCTAAATGACTCACCATCAGGGCCTTTGGTTGATACTGTTGAAGTGCCGCAAGGGACCAGTCGGATTAGTTGTGATGGCGGCGGCGCACTTGGTCATCCGATTATCTGGCTGACCCTTATAGTACAGCCGTCCGGGGGCACATTGGCGGTATGCCCCTATTGCTCACGCCAATTCGTTAGTAAGTGAGTCTGCTGATGATAGCATTGGCTATTCTGTATCACTTGGCTTCAAGATGAGCGCGAAAAAATTCAAAAAACTGGTTCTCGTGGATGGCTCAGGCTATATTTTCAGAGCATTCCATGGCTTGCCAATGATGACGCGTCCGGATGGTACGCCGATAAATGCTGTGTTTGGCTTTACCAAAATGTTGCTAAAGCTAACAGAAGATTTAAAACCATCTCATGTGGTGGTCATCTTTGATGCCGGGCGGGTCACATTCCGAAATGATATTTACCCTGAATACAAGGCGAACCGGTCAGAACCACCGGAAGAACTTGTACCCCAGTTTCCACTTGTTCGTGAAGCTGCTAAGGCAATGAGCCTGCCTGTTCTGGAGATGCCCGGCTTTGAAGCTGATGACCTGATCGCCTCATTCGCGCGTGCTGCAGAAAATCAAAACATGACCTGTTTAATCGTTTCATCAGACAAAGATTTAATGCAGCTTGTGCGCGGTTCTGTCTCCATGTTTGATCCAATGAAAAACAAAAAGATAGGGGCGGCAGAGGTAATTGAAAAATTCGGTGTTGGCCCGGACAAAGTTATTGATGTCCAGTCTTTGGCAGGTGATTCAACCGATAATGTGCCAGGAGTTCCAGGCATTGGGATCAAAACGGCAGCTGACCTCATTAACCAGTTCGGCGATCTAGATAGTCTGCTTGCGGGGGCAAAGACCATCAAACAGCCAAAGCGGCGTGAAAATCTTATAAACTTTGCTGAACAGGCCCGCATTTCGCGCCAGTTGGTTTGCTTAAAAGATGATGTTGATTTGCCTTTCAGCATTGAACAGATTCAAACACCAGAACGTGACCGAGATAGGCTCATGGCGTTTCTTGCAGAACAGGGTTTTAAGTCCCTGATTGCAAGTTTAGGGGGCAGCTTGCCGGCTTCACAACAGCGGTACTCTTCTGCGGGGGATATAGGTAATGATGCTGCTGGACCCTTTAGTGAGCTTTTACCACCCTTGGTTGAAAAGGCTAGTTATCAGCTGGTGACAACGCCTGCGCAGCTGGACAGATGGCTTAATGATGCCCGCCAGCAGGGCGTTGTGGCCATTGATACTGAAACAACAAGTCTGAATGCGGCTGCAGCTGAACTAGTCGGTGTTGCGCTAGCAACTGCCCCGGGAAAGGCTTGTTATATTCCTTTGCGGCATCGGCTGTCGGGGGCTGACACGGAAGCACAACACGGTCTTGACTTTGGCAGTGAAACAGCCACTACACAAGAACAGGACAGTTTGACTAATCAGATAGATTTAGATTTTGCGTTGGCGCGGCTGCAACAACTTTGTGCCGATGTGTCAGTGCTGAAAGTTGGGCATAATCTGAAATATGACGCGCATATTTTTTTGCATGAAGGCAATGGCGGCTTTTTGTTAAAGGCTGTGGATGACACGATGTGCATATCTTATGTTTTGGATGCTGGGCGAACAGAACGGCATGGGCTTGATCATCTGGCTGCAAATTTGCTTCAGGTCAATACAATTAAATATGAAGATGTCTGTGGAAAGGGTGCAAATCAGATTTCTTTTGCTGAGGTTGAACTCGAGCAAGCCTGTGCTTATGCTGCTGAAGATGCGGATATCACTTTGAGATTATGGATGATGCTGAAGCCGCGTCTGGCTCGTGAAGGCATGGCACATGTCTATGAGCGACTTGAGCGCCCGCTGATCCCTGTGTTAGCGCAGATGGAAGCTAAGGGAATTGCTGTTGATCAAACTATTTTGAAAAGACTATCCTCTGATTTTTCTATACGAATTGCTAATTTGGAAGCTGAGATTCATGAGCTTGTAGGTGAGGAATTTAATGTAGCCTCACCCAAGCAGTTGGGGGACATCTTGTTTGGCAAGCTTGGCCTTGAAGGAGGGAAGAAATCAAAAACAGGCGCCTGGTCAACAGGCGCTGATGTTCTAGAGGAATTAGCAGCAAATGGCGTTGAAATTGCGCGTCTTGTTCTAGATTATCGTCAGCTGGCTAAACTGAAATCAACCTACACAGACGCATTGACCAAATCGGTAAATTCGCGGACAAGACGGGTGCACACCTCATTTTCGATGGTAGGTGCGTCGACGGGTCGTCTATCCTCATCTGATCCAAATTTGCAAAATATCCCAATCCGCACAGCTGAAGGCCGACAAATTAGGACAGCCTTTGTCGCAAGGCCAGGCTGTCATCTCATTTCTGCAGACTACAGCCAAATCGAATTACGACTTGTAGCACATGTGGCTAATGAGGCCAGTATGATCGAAGCCTTTAGGCAAGGGGTGGATATTCATGCACAAACAGCAGCACAAGTATTTGGCGTGTCACTGGAACAGATGGATCAAGAGACGCGGCGGCGGGCAAAGGCTATAAATTTTGGCATTATTTATGGCATCTCTGGTTTTGGGTTGGCCCGTCAGCTCTCGTTGCCGCGAGGAGAAGCACGCGATTTTATTAATGCTTATCTTGAACGTTTTCCTGGTATTAAATCTTATATGGATGAGGCAAAACAATTTGCCCGTGACCATGGATTTGTTGAAACGTTGTTTGGCAGGCGTATCCATATTCCGCAGATTTCTGAAAAGAACCCAGCTATGCGTGGTTTCGCTGAACGACAGGCAATAAATGCACCTATTCAGGGAAGTGCAGCTGATATAATCAAGAGAGCTATGTCCCGTTTGCCAGACGCGCTTGCGTCTGCAAAGCTTGATGCTTTGATGCTGCTGCAGGTTCATGATGAGCTGATTTTTGAAGTTTCTGAACAGCATTCTGTTCAGGCAGTAAAGGTGATCACATCTGTGATGGAGCAGGCAGCAGAGCCTGTCGTTAAGCTCAAGGTACCGTTGATTGCTGAGGCGGGAATTGCTCAAAGCTGGTCTGAAGCGCATAAATAATTCGATTTTGGGTAATATTGTGCCTTATTTCTGCCTTTGAACGGCCTCAGTTTGATCGCGATAGGATTGTATTTAACTTATTGGAATTAAGAAAAACAAGAATATCTGAAGAGGACAGCATGACAACCAGACTGGCATTGGTTGATGATGACCAAAATATTCTAACATCAGTGTCTCTAATGCTTCAGGCAGAGGGGTATGAAGTTGACACTTATTTTGACAGTGAGCAGGCCTTAAGCGGTTTGCTGCGAAAGCCACCAGCTCTGGCTATTTTGGATATTAAAATGCCACGTTTGGATGGTACTGAATTGCTGAATAAGTTGCGTCAGCGATCGGCGTTGCCAGTAATTTTCCTGACCAGCAAGGATGATGAGCTTGATGAAGCTTTAGGGTTGGGTATGGGCGCAGATGATTACATTACAAAGCCTTTTTCCCAACGTCTGTTGCTGGCCAGAATTAAGGCTGTGTTGCGGCGAGCTGGGCTCGAAGGCGGTGATCCCTTCTCAGGTGCAGTAGTGTCACAAGGTGATTTGGTGCTGGATCCTGACAAGCATCTATGCTCCTGGAGAGGAATCGAAGTTAAGCTAACAGTCACAGAATTTCTCCTTCTTCAGGCTCTTGCGGTTCGGCCAGGTCACGTAAAGAACCGCGATCAGCTAATGGATGCAGCTTATGGCGATACTATTTTCCTAGAAGATCGGACGATTGACAGTCATATCAAACGCATCCGCCGAAAATTCCGTGCATCAGATCCTGAGTTTGACAGAATTGAGACACTTTATGGAATTGGTTATAAATATAAGGCTGACTGATGAAAGCAAAGCCGGTGACTGGCTTCACCTGGAAATAAAGCATTGCTTGCACAGGTCTTTTGAACAGGCAGGAGATGTGTTATTTTGGCTGAAAAAACTCGGTTCTGGCCGTCCTTCATAAGCCCTTTATCTGCTCGTATTCTAGCCATTATGCTGTTTCCTCTGGCCTTGTTTTTCATTGGTCTATTTTCGATTGATCAATATCGGTCTGTTCTGGTTAAGGCTGAATTTGAAGCACTTGAGCGTCAAGGGAGCATATTGGCACGATCTTTAGCACTTGAGGATACGCGTGAACGTCCCTTTGGCCTGCGGGGACTGGCCCCCCAGACGATGCATCATTTATTACCTTTGGTAGGCTATGGTACACAGCTTCGCGCACGTGTCTTCCAGCCCTCGGGTCAAATTATGGCTGATACCAATAAAAGGGGGGCTACCCGCAGTCGAATCAGGGTAAAAAAGAAGCCTGTTGAGACTGTTAAGGAAAGAATCCGAATCAAAATTGTACAAATCATGAATGGCCTTGCTGATATGTTTAGCAATAAAGCTGCCATTCCTGTGATGAATATGCGTGGCTTGCGGCATGCGGATAGTTTTTCAGATATCCATCATGCTCTTTCTGGTGAAGTGATGCGCAGTATCTGGCGCAACCCTAGAGGTCAGCTCGTTATTTCTGTAAGTCTGCCAATTCAGGATTTGCGGATTGTGAAAGGTGCTCTGTTAATGACCAGTACAGGCGGCACCATCGAACGCGAGATTGAAAATGTGCAGTGGGCTTTTGTGCAGTTATTTGCGGGCATTCTTTTTGTGACTGTTTTGCTGGGCTTATATCTTGCCCGCTCGATTACGCGCCCGATTGTTTTTCTGGCAGCATCTGCAGACAAATTGAGACAAACCATGGATGCCACAACACCGCTTAGAGGCCTTCCTGAACGCAAAGATGAAATCGGTCAGCTGTCACTTGCTCTTGTGGATATGACAACAGAACTGCAGCGGAGGATTCAAGCAACTGCCGGCTTTGCTGCAGATGTGGCACATGAAATTAAAAATCCATTAACATCACTTCGTTCTGCCGTTGAAACCGTTTCACGTATTGATGATGCAAAGCAGCAACGCAAATTGATGGACATTATTCTGGCAGACATTCAGCGGATGGACAGATTGATTTCGGATATTTCGCAAGCCAGCCGGGTTGATGCAGAATTATCTTTGCAGCCAACAAAAATTTATGATCTTGGAGACCTTCTTGAAAACTGGGTGGCTGTATTCACTGCGCGCCATGGCACTAATGTCTTGAATCTGAACGCGCCAAGACGAGCTGTTAAGGCAGCAATCCACAGCACGCGGATCATCCAGGTACTTGATAATCTTGTTGCGAATGCGCGGACATTCCACAAGGGAAATGAACCTGTCGAGGTAAATCTGAAACGTGAAAAGGGATTTGCTGTCATAACGATGGCAGATCGGGGCAGCGGCTTGCCAGAAGGTAAGGAGGAGAAAATTTTTCAGCGGTTCTACACAGAACGACCGGCAGATGAAAATTTTGGCCAGCATTCAGGCTTGGGGCTGTCCATAGCTAGGCAGATTGCCAATGCCCATGGTGGTAGCCTGACAGCTGCTAATCGGCCAGATGGCGGGGCGGTATTCACGCTTTGTCTGCCACTGGCCCGCTAAGTCAATTTTTGTTAGACTTCGGGTTATGATGAAAATTTCTTCTGAAAATTTGGAAGGTGCTGCTGACCGGGGAAGACAAATTAGCATAGATGACACTGTCCAACTGGTGATTGTGATTGGTCAGTCTGGTTCGGGCCACTCCACGGCTTTAAATATTTTGGAGGATGCTAGTTTTACAGCTGTTGATAATCTTCCTCTGGCATTGGTGGACCAGCTTGTCGCCCTATCTGTTGAGACAGAGAACACAAAGCTGGCTATTGGCGTTGATTTACGGACAGCAGGGTTTGACCCTGAGGCGGTAATTCGGCTGGTGACAAATTTGAAATCAGCAATGCGTGAGCGCTGTCAGGTGGTGCTCATAAAAGCCTCTACAAAAGAGCTGTTGAGGCGCTACAAAACAACACGTCGGCGTCATCCACTTGCAGAACAGGTGGAAAGTTTAGAAGAGGCAATTGAAATGGATAGTCTGTCACTGACCAGCGTTGCACATTTAGTTGATATCGGGATAGATAGTACAGGTCGTGCGCCAGATGAGTTCCGAAGAGAACTGCTTTCGCGACTGGGGCTACCGAACCAGGATGATGCCCTACTCACCATCCAAAGTTTTTCCTATAAAAAGGGCCTTCCAGAATCAGCAGATTATGTTTTTGATATGCGGTTTCTGAATAACCCGCATTGGCAAGGTAATTTGCGTGAAAAAACAGGTCTTGATGATGCTGTCCGTTCATTTGTCGAGGCAGACCCGCGGTTTTCTTCTTTCATGGAACGGGCAACTGGTTTGATTTCGGAGACGCTGCCAAGCCAAACAGGGGACAGCAGACCTAATGTCACAGTAGCTTTTGGTTGTACAGGCGGCAAACACCGTTCCGTTGTATCCGCACAATGGTTTGCTAGATGGGCAAAAGAGAAAGCCCTACCTGTATCTGTTCATCATCGCGAAGTGCCTTAGATTTGCTATTCGCAGAGAAGTTTGATAGCAATTGGCATAGTTTTATAACAACTTTTCCTTATCTGTTTTATACGGAGTTTATAAATGACACAGGATTTTGTAATTGCCGATGCTGGGTTGGCAGAATGGGGCCGGCGTGAGGTATCAATTGCAGAAAATGAAATGCCCGGCCTCATGGCTCTTCGTGATCAATATGGAGGAAAGAAACCCTTGAAAGGTGCCCGTATTGCCGGTTGTTTGCATATGACTATCCAGACCGCGGTTCTTATCGAAACACTGGCAGAATTAGGAGCTAAGCTTCGCTGGTCATCTTGCAACATTTTTTCAACGCAGGATCAGGCAGCAGCCGCCATTGCTGATGCGGGAATCCCTGTTTTTGCCATAAAGGGCGAAACATTGGAAGATTACTGGGGCTATGTTGATAAGATCTTTGATTGGCCTGACGGCCAGCCAGCCAACCTTATTCTGGATGATGGCGGTGATGCAACAATGTATATCCTTCTTGGCGCGCGTCTTGAGGAGGGAGAGGATGTTTTGGCTGAGCCAGCATCAGAGGAGGAAGAATACCTGAAAGCTCAGCTGCACAAGCGACATGCTGCAAGCCCTGGCTGGTTTACGCGGCAGAAAGATGCTATTCTTGGTGTTTCTGAAGAAACCACGACAGGGGTTCTGCGCCTTTATCAGATGGCTGAAAAGAACCAGCTGCCCTTCCCGGCGATTAATGTGAATGATTCTGTCACAAAATCAAAATTTGATAACCTTTATGGCTGCCGTGAGTCCCTCGTTGACGGCATCCGCCGGGCGACAGATGTGATGCTGGCAGGAAAAGTTGCGTTGGTTTGTGGCTACGGTGATGTGGGTAAAGGGTCTGCTGCTTCACTGCGTCAGGGCGGGGCCAGGGTGATGGTGACTGAAATTGACCCGATATGTGCACTTCAAGCAGCAATGGAAGGCTATGAGGTTGTGACCATGGAACAGGCAGCTGGAAAAGCGGATATCTTTGTCACAGCCACCGGCAATAAAGATGTAATTACGCTTGATCACATGCGGCAGATGAAAGACCGCGCTATCGTCTGTAATATTGGTCATTTTGATAATGAAATTGAGGTCTCATCTCTGTCGAATATGACTTGGCGTGAAGTCAAACCACAGGTAGATGAGGTGGAATTTCCTGATGGTAAGCGTATGATTCTGCTGGCGAAAGGCCGTCTTGTGAATCTGGGTTGTGCCACAGGTCATCCTTCTTTTGTGATGTCAGCATCTTTCACCAATCAAGTTCTAGCCCAGATTGAGCTGTGGACAAGTCATGACCGTTATAATAACACTGTTCATACATTGCCTCGTCATCTCGATGAGAAGGTCGCAGCCCTTCATCTAGAGAAGGTTGGCGCTACGTTGACAACCTTGCGTGATGAACAAGCAGACTATATTGGTGTTAGCCAACAAGGCCCATTCAAAACAGAACAATACAGATACTGACCAGCAAAATGCTAGGCCTATCCCATGGCATGCAGGTAGGGCAAATAGGAAGATAACATGCCGGACAGCCTCGCCCTTACCTTGTCTGATCTTGCGCAAACAAAGCGGTTTGCGGACTGTTTGTCACAGTTCATTGCTCCTGGTCGCGTATTCTGTCTTTCAGGGCCTTTGGGAGTGGGTAAGTCAGAACTTGCACGGGCGATGATCACTACTTGCTGTGGTCCACAAGATGACATTCCTAGCCCAACCTTTACCCTTGTTCAGCCCTACCTGACTTATGCTGGATTTGAGGTCTGGCATATGGATCTCTATCGCCTTGAAACAGAAGAACAAGCCATCGCTCTTGGGGTAGAAGATGCATTTTATGCGTGTTGCTGTCTGATTGAATGGCCGGATACACTTCAGGAACGGCTGCCGGCTGACCAGATCAGAATTGATCTGGCCATGGGATCTGATACAGGGGCTCGTGTAGTGGCCCTTGCAGCAGCAGCAGAAATTCTTAACCAGTTCAAGCAGGATTACTTTTCATAACTCTAGGCGAAATCTGTTTTCGCAATTTTTGTAACAATCTGCGCAGATTTGGGCTGACTGAGACAGTAAAACTAACTTATAGTTTTTGTTATGAATTCTTTTACGCGGTCCTCACCCTCACTTAATGAATTGCTGGCCCGTGGCATTTACACCATCCCGGCTGGTCTGCCCTTTGCGCAGGATCTCGCAGCAGGCATCATGGCTTCTGTCCAGACGCCAGAGCAGTTGGTGGAGATAAAAATTCTGCTGCCCTCTCGCCGGGCTGCACAGGCTTTGAAAAAAGCCTTTATCCAACAGTCAGAGGGGCGGGCACTGTTTTTGCCAGATATGCAGCCTATTGGTGATGTGGATGAACTAGACCCTGGTTATTTGTCTCAGCATTTCCAAGCAGATGATTTATGTGATCTTCTGCCTGCCATCAGCCAGACGGACAGACAAATGATTCTTGCCCGTCTTATACAAAGCCGGTCGGTTAGCGGCCAGACCCTATCTGCTGCACAGGCTTTTCGGCTGGCAGCAAGTCTCGCGCGGTTTTTGGAACAGATTTATCAGTCTGGTGGGTGTTTTTCTAATTTAAAAGAAGCAGATATCCCACCAGAATTTGCCAGACATTGGTCAGAAATTGTCACTTTTCTGGGGATCGTTTTGCAAAACTGGCCAGAAATTACAAAAGAGATGGGTGTGATGGATCCATCTGTTCTTCGTCTGGCCTTCTTGGATAAACAGCTACGCAACTGGTCTGAACAGCCGCCAAAAACACCTGTTATTCTGGCAGGCTCAACCGGAAGTCTGCCTAAGACTGTTGCCCTTATGCATGCTGTCAGGGCTTTGCCGGCAGGCTTGCTGGTTTTTCCCGGACATGATGGGTCGCTAGTCAGCACAGATGACCTGAGCAGCATTCTGGGTGATGTTGGCCACCCTCAGCATCAGCTTTTTACAACCTTCGCCTCATTGGATGTCACACCAGACATGGTGCCTGTCTGGCCTGTCTGCAGTTGCCAGCCTGTCATCACAGCACGCACAGCCCTCATGCGTCAGGTACTTTTGCCTGCAGAACAAACTGCGCAGTGGCGGCAGATTGTTCGTGATCATCCAGAGGTGGAGGCCACAGCCCTGACAGGACTTCGCTTGGTTGAGGCAAAAGACACTCATCATGAAGCAGACATCATTGCTTGTCTTATGCGGGAAACACTGGAAACACACGAAAAGACAGCAATGCTTGTTACCCCTGACAGACAATTGGCCAGACAGGTCAGGGCCGCGTTGCTGAAATGGGGCTTGAATGTGGATGACAGTGCAGGTGTACCCTTGCCTTTGACGCGGACAGGCCATTATCTGCAGCTGATAGCTGAATGGGCAAATAAAGAGGGCTCAGCCCATGCGCTTCTTGCACTTATTAAACATCCTCTGGCTTGTGGTGGTTTGCCTGCCATGCAGTACAGACAGCTTGCCCGTTTGCTGGAAAGGAAGGTATTGCGGGGCTATCTTCATCAAAATGACAGAGAAGGCATTGGAAAAATACTAGCTTCTGATCCAGAACTGCACCAACTGAGGCAGTTTTATGAGCAGAATATTTTGACCCCACTTCTGCCTATAACTGAAGCCTTTGCCGCGCAGAATATCAGTTTTGGCCAACTGGCTGATGCCCATGGCAAGGCAGCAGAACAGTTGGCCCAGACAGATGTGGAAAATGAAGCCCTGCTAGCTCTTTGGAACAGTGAGGATGGCAAGGTTGCTGCCCAGCTGCTGAATGAGATTGCCTCATCTGATAAATCGATGTCGGTTCAGGCACGTGATTATGCTGAAGTGTTTCATGTGCTTTCCCGTCAGCAGACTGTCCGGTCTGCATGGCAATCGCACCCTCGTCTGGCTATTTTAGGAACAGTTGAAGCACGAATGCAGAGTGCTGATCATATTATTTTGGGCGGCCTGAATGAAGGCAGCTGGCCCCCCGCACAAGACTATGATCCCTGGACCAATCAGACCATCCGCACAGCCTTGAAATTACCTGACCGGCGCTGGCGTGTTGGCTTGTCTGCTCATGACTTTTTGATGCAGATTTGCACCCCGGAAGTCACAATGACACGTGCTAAGCGAGCCGATGACAGCCCGACAACCCCAAGCCGGTGGCTGGAACGTCTAAAAGCTGTTCTAATTGCGGCGCAGCTCTCAGAAACTCTAGAGACCTCCATCCCTATTGCGATAGAGGCCGCGCTGACGTCTCACCTAAGTCAGCCTGTAAAAGCCGTTGATATGCCTGCCCCCAGACCTGAAATTGCCCTGCGCCCGCGGCAGTTTTCTGCGACAGAATTTGATAATTGGATTTCTGATCCTTATTTTATTTACGCTAAAAAGATATTGAACCTTAAGCCACTTGATCCTGTGGACAGACGTCCGGATGTGGCGTTGCGGGGGACGCTAACACATAAAGCTCTTGCGGCTTTCATTGACCAATATCCTGCCGGTCAACTTCCAGCTGATGCTAAAGACACGTTGTACCGGTTTGGTGAGGCGGTCTTTGCACCCTATTTTGGGCATCCGCCGATAAAAGCATTCTGGCTGGCCCGCTTTCAGCTGATTGCCGACTGGTTCATTGAGCATGAAGACAATCTGCGGCAGACCCTGAAGCATAGTTACGCAGAACTAAAGGGCCGTATCAGCCTTAATGCGCCTCATGGCCCGGTGATTGTTACAGCTACCGCTGACAGGTTGGATATTCATGATGATGGCACGCTGAGTATTATTGATTACAAGACGGGCCAAGCGCCGACCAAAACAAAGGTTGCCAGACGGCGGGCCACGCAATTACTGATTGAGGCTGTTATTGCGCAGGCAGGCGGTTTTAAATTTGCAGAGGATGACCAGCCAAAGGGTTTCAGAGACTTATCATATTGGCAGTTGTCAGGCAATTATGAGCGGGCAGCGCGCATCACCGCCGTTCGTCCTGACGGTTTCGATGGGGGTAAGGACCGACAACATTTAGAAGACTTGATTGTGAAGTATGATGATGCAGAGCAGCCCTATCTGCCTGAACCCAGCCCACATGACAGACCCGCTTATTCGGATTACCGGCATTTATCCCGCGTTCGTGAATGGCGCCCCCATGAGGTTGATGATGACTGAGCCTGTTGTTGACGGACAAAAAGGGACGCAGGCCACCTTACGGCAAATCGCAGCATCTGACCCCAATCTTTCTGTGTTTGTCTCCGCAAATGCGGGCACAGGCAAGACACAGGTTCTGATCATGCGTGTGTTACGCCTGTTGCTGAGTGGCATTCCACCAGAGACAATTTTATGTGTAACTTATACTAAAGCTGCAGCTGCGGAAATGAAAAGCCGGCTGTATAAACAGCTGTCTATATGGGCCATCTGCGATCAGACAGTTCTTCTTTATGAATTAAAAAAGCTGGGTGAGGACAGACCCACTAAAGCACAGTTTCAAACAGCCCGCAGCCTGTTTGCTAATATCCTTGATCATGAAGATGGCCCCCGCATTGAAACTGTTCATTCCTTTTGTCAGGCTGTATTAAGACGCTTTCCGATTGAAGCAAAGGTTCCTCCTGACTTTCAGTTGCTCAGTGAAATGGACAGTGACAGGCTGGTTACAGATTGTTTTTTTGATTTGTTGCAACAGGTAGGACAACTTCATGATGCGCTTCTGGCTGAATCTTTGTCTGTCATCATCCAGCAAACAGATGAAAAACAAGCGCTCAGACATATTAAAACTGGATTGCATAATCGTCATAATATGCAGCGCTTCACAGATGATCCGTTGAGCTTGTCCGATTATGAAGCTGAATTAAGACAACGAATTGGCGTAGAACATAAAGTTGATCTGATTGCAGCAGAACAGGAATTGGCTATTCAGATTAGGCAAATGCCGTTGGGCAGAATTATTACAGCTTTGCGAAAAGGGGGATTGCAGCAGGCAGATCGTGGCCTTCAACTGCAGATGTGGTTGGAGGTAGATGAGGAGGGCAGGCCTATGGATATTGCTGCGCTGGCTGACGTTTTTCTGACCAAAGACGGAAGCTGGCGCAAAAAGGTGACGGATAAGAAAGTCGATGCATATGACCCGGAATGCGCCGCATTTCAAGCTCAGATTATTGAAAGGCTTGGGCATTATTTTAAGCTGAAATCAGCAGAACGCTGTGTTCTGCGCAGCCAATCCCTTGCCCGAGTCAGCGCAGCAGTTTATCAGCGATTCCAAGCGCGTAAATTTACAGCTGCTATGTTGGATTATGATGACCTGGTTTTTTTCACTGATAAGCTTCTCGCGCAGGAACAGATGATGGCCTGGGTGCGCTGGAAATTAGATCAGGGCATCAACCACCTCCTGATTGATGAAGCACAGGATACCAGCCCTGCGCAATGGAAGCTACTGGATAGATTATCGGCTTCTTTTTTTGACGGTGATGAAGAAGCTAAGCACAAAACTGTTTTTGCAGTTGGCGACTATAAGCAATCAATATACAGTTTTCAGGGCGCAGACCCAGAAACGTTTGCTGACCAAAAACAAACATGGATGCATCGTGCTTTAGCTGTGCAGAAGCCATTTGATGTAATCGATTTTACCTTGTCTTTCAGATCTAGTCAGGCCGTCTTAAGCTTTGTGGACTGCGTGATGACCGCAGAAGAGGTAACAGGCCTCGGCAGTTCAACCTACCGTTCACATGATGTCTTTCGCACAGGTATGCCAGGTCTTGTAGAGGTCTGGCCGGCAACAACTGGTGAGGAAAAAACAGAACTGCCCCTGTTTGATGCGCCGGATTTGAGTGAGCACCAGGATAATGATGCCCGCCATGCCAATGCTGTTGTTGCGCATATAAAGGGTCTTCTTGCAGGAAATGAGGCAAAGTTATTGTGCCGGGCAATTTGCCCACAGGACATCCTAATTCTTGTGCGCAAACGCGATACGTTTTATGCGTTACTACGTGCAGAGTTAGAACGGGAAAATATCCCAGTTGCGGGTGCTGATCGTATTGTCCTGAATAATCAGATAGAAATTCTTGATCTGCTTGCACTTGGGGATGTGTGTCTTTTGCCTGAAGATGATTTGCAGTTGGCCTGCCTGTTAAAATCACCTCTGTTTGGGCTAACTGAACATGAACTGTTTGATCTGGCAACTGGTCGGGGTGAGGCCAGCCTTTTTGACGCTCTGCTGATAGCAGCTGAGACCGGAACTCCGTTTGCCGATGCTGCCAAGAAGCTCTTGCGGTGGCTCAGCCTTGCTGACCAGCTTCCTGTATTTGAGTTTTTCAGTCTAGTGCTGACAGAAGGAGGCCGACAGGCATTTCATAGCAGATTGGGTCCTGCTGTTGATGACAGTCTGAATGCCTTCTTGCTTCAGGCCCGCGAGCATGGTCAGCAGGGTCAGGCTGGCCTCACACATTTTTTGAATTTTTTTAGACAAGGCGGAAGTGAGGTCAAACGGGATATGGATACCGAACACGGTGGCCAGATTCGGGTGATGAGCATCCATGGTGCAAAAGGTCTTGAGGCCCCGATTGTGTATTTGCCGGATATGCTGCGGCCAACACATCCAACTAGCAGTCTGGTGCAAGCGGCAACAGGGTTGTACTGGCCGTCCGGACAATCCGTACCTCTTGGTATGATTGAGCAGATGAAACAGTCCAATAAAAAAATCAGAGACGAGGAAGACTTTCGTCTGCTTTATGTTGCTCTGACACGTGCACAGCAGGCCTTGTTTGTTTCTGGTTGGCAGAGGCCACGCCAGCGTATGCCAGAAAACAGCTGGCATGATCTCCTGGCAAGGCAGATTCAACATTGCGCAGGAGCAATACAAAATGCAGATGGTATCTGGCGGTTGGAAACACCTGGAGAGGATATTAGCTCACAGGATGATGCCATGCCTGTGATGCCGCCACCTGTTGCTGTTCCGCCTGCCTGGTATTTCAGAGAACCCGAGCCTGAAACCACGCCAGCCTCCCCGCTTGTCCCTTCAGATTTGGGTGAACTGGACCAAATTGTTGCCTTTACCGCTGTTAACCGACAAACAGCGTTATTGCGCGGGCAATTTGTCCACAAATTATTTGAAATTCTGCCATATTTACCGGCAGATAAGTGGTCTGAAGCAGCTGAAAAAATCGCAGCTTCTCTGCTGGCAGGGGTTGCTGTACTAAGCCTTCAGAAAGGCCTGTCTGCAGCAGATATTCAAATGCTTCTAAAAGAGGTCAAAGGCATTATGACAGATAAGCGTTTGTGCGGTCTGTTTGGACCCAATGCCTTGGCTGAAGTGGCAATATCAGGTAAAGTTGGCCACCTTGTTGTGCAGGGACAGGTTGACCGCCTTGTTGTAAGAGATACAGATGTTCTTCTGGCTGATTTTAAGACAGGTACACCACCTACAGACAAGACAGATATGCCCATTAGATATGTTCGCCAAATGGCTGTATATGCAGAACTTCTGAGCCAGATTTATCCTACTAAACAGATCACATGCTGGGTGGTATGGACACAGACAGCTGCGGTTTCTATTATTTCCGATGCACAAATACAAGAAGAAATTGCTCGTCTTATTGCTCATAACTGATGCAAACCAAACGCATATACCTTATTCATCTTGATCTGGAAGGCGTCAATTCGTACAATATTAGAGGGGCTATGTGAACACAGCTGCAAGCTTATCAAGGAGGGCTTAGCCATGCCAACAATCAAGACAACAGATGCCAATTTTCAGACCGATGTTCTTGGAGCAGACAAACCTGTTCTAGTTGATTTCTGGGCAGAGTGGTGTGGTCCTTGTAAGGCGATTGGCCCGGCTCTTGAAGAAATTGCGGATTCACATACTGGTCAGATTACAATCGCAAAACTGAATATTGATGAAAATCCTGAAACGCCTCAGGCCTATAATGTCAGAGGCATTCCAACTCTGTTGATCTTCAAAAACGGTGAGATGGTTGCTGAAAAAATCGGGGCCATGCCAAAGTCTGCCCTCGAACAATGGGTGGCAGATAATCTCTAAGGGTCAGTCAGGCAAAGTCCCATTTGCTTGCAATACAGCACCAGCAAGATAGAGTGAGCCGCAAATAATCACAGGTTGATCGTCAGTTGCTCCCAGTCTGCCAATGGCACTGCAAGCAGAGGAGATATTATCTGCTGAGTCTGCTTTCAGCCCAAGTGAACGAGCACGTCTAACTAATGTCCCTGCTTTCAGTGCAGCCGGTTGATTGGGGATCGTCAAACAGTAGATGCGGTCAGTAACCGGCTTTATGATAGACAGAAATTCATCTGCTGGGCGCGTGTTCAATGCACCGAATATAATTGTCCATTTACTCGGGTAAATTGAGGACAAGCTGGCTACTAACGCCATCGCCCCATGTACATTATGTGCGCCATCCAGCCAGACAGTTCTGCCTGCCAGCTGGGTCAGATGTCCGTCTTTCAACTTTTGAACACGTGCTGGCCAGTCTGCTTGACTAGCTCCGTCTGCAGCTGCTGCCAAATCTGTTACGAGACCGCTCGCCTTTAAACCCATCAAGGCCAGAGCCGCATTCTGGGTCTGATGATGGCCATAAAGGCTAAGTGCAGGTGTGGTGATCTTGTCGCTGCCGACCTCAAGGCTGAGGCCACCTGAAGCAGTGGCTGTGACGTGAAAATCCTCTCCCTCTGTTCGGACATATACACAAAGCTGCCGTGCCTGTTGCTGTAATTGTGTATAGACCTCTGGCTGCTGTCTGGCCCACACTGAGGGCCGACCAGTTCGCATAATGCCCGCTTTCTGCCGGGCGATCGTGGCAATATCGGAGCCCAAGAATTGCTCATGATCAAAGGCGATGGGCGTTATAATTGTGCAGGCAGTATCTGGCACGATATTTGTTGAATCAAAGATGCCGCCCAAACCTGTTTCAAGGATCAGAAGATCAGCCGGACGACGTGAGAAAGCCATAAAGGCTGCGACAGTCGTGGATTCAAAAAAGGTAATTGGGTCGCTTCCATTCACGCTTTCAACTTCACTGAGAACATCAATGAGTTCATCATCAGAGATTAATTTGCCATTCAACCTGATCCTCTCGTTAAAGCGGCACAGATGCGGCGAATTATAAACATGGCAAGACATTCCAGCAGCTTCAGCCATGCTGCGCAAAAATGCTGAAACAGAGCCCTTACCATTTGTGCCAGCAATATGAATAACAGGCGGCAGGTGAAGATGTGGGGCTCCGCATCTTTTGCTCAGCTGGATGGTCCTTTCAAGACCTAAATCAATTAGTTTGGGATGCAGTTTCGTCAGCCTGTCCAGGATAAGCGTAGGGTTATTAGGCGAAGCCGTCATAATGCTGAATCAAAGTCAGCCAAGCGTCAGCTGGCCTAAGTCTCAGCTTTATGCATCAGCATTGACAGAATAGCACCCAGTTTTTCATGTTGCTGGTTGCGTGGAATAACCATATCAATCATGCCATGATCTTCTAGGTATTCAGCTGTCTGGAAATCATCAGGCAATTTTTCACGCACAGTTTCTTCAATTACGCGGCGGCCTGCAAAACCGATTATCGCGCCTGGTTCCGCCATCTGAATGTCACCAAGCATGGCAAAAGATGCTGTGACTCCCCCTGTGGTCGGATGCGTTAACAACACAATATAAGGCAGGCTAGCCGCTTTCAGCTGTTCAACAGCAATGATACTGCGAGGTAATTGCATCAGCGAGAGAATGCCTTCTTGCATGCGTGCCCCGCCTGAAGAGGGTACTACAATCAAAGCTGCCTTTTCAGCGACAGCAGTTTTAGCAGCTTTCAGTAGCCCGTCACCTACTGTCCTGCCCATTGAACCACCCATAAACCGGAAGTCGAATGTGGCCACCACTGCTTTCATGGATTTAATAGTGCCTATTGCCGCCGCGATTGCATCCTGTGTGCCTGTTTTCGCGCGGGCGGCCTTCAGCCGTTCAGGGTAGCGTTTACTGTCTTTGAATTTAAGCGGGTCATCAGCAGATATATCAAGTTCAAGCTGTTGATAGCTTTCTGCATCAAATAAAAGCTTAAACCGAAATTCTGGCGGCAGTGGGGCATGATGACCGCAGGTTGTACAGCAATGAAAGGCCTGTTCATATTCCTGGTGGAACAGCATCTGATTACATGATGGACATTTTACCCATAAATTATCTGGCACATCATTCGACTGCACCAGAGCTTTAATTTTGGGCAAGACAGAATTTGTAATCCAGTTCATATTTTTGCCTCCTGTTTCAGACAGTCTGCTGTTAACCGATTATGACCGTTTCATCGCCTTTGACAAGGATTGGCAATATGTGCCAATAGAATTTACCAGTTTTTCTTTATCCAGACTTTCTTCTGCGCAGGCCTGTTCAATGATAGACACCATCGCAGAGCCTACGACCACACCATCTGATATATGGGCAATTTCTGCTGCTTGTTCGGCAGTTCTGATCCCAAATCCAGTGACAGCTGGAAGGCTAGTTTCCTCCCGGATACGTGTGAAGGCTGCGTTAATCGTTTCTTTTGCTGCACTTTTTGTTCCGGTTATTCCTGCAATGGCAACATAATAAATAAAACCGCCAGCTTTTTCTAAAACAACAGGCAGGCGATGACCAAGAGTTGTTGGGGTGACAAGCCGGATGAACGAAAGACCTGCCATGCGGGCATCATCACATAATTCGCTGTCTTCTTCAGGAGGAAGATCAACAATGATAAGGCCATCCACACCTGCGGCAAGCGCATCTGTGATAAAGGCATCTTTGCCATAAATATAGATAGGATTATAATAGCCCATTAATACAAGCGGCGTATCTGGATGACGCGCCCTGAAGGATTTGGCTATATCCAGGGTTCCTGCCAGCGTCATCCCTTTTTTGATGGCCCGTAGACTAGCGGCCTGAATGGCAGGGCCATCAGCCATTGGATCAGAAAAAGGCATTCCAAGTTCGATCATATCTGCACCATTTTCAACCAATTTGTCCAGAATAGCAGAAGAGGCTTCAGCAGACGGGTCGCCAGCAGACACAAAAATACCTAGAACAGCTCTATTATTGGCTTTTGCATTGGCAAAACATTGCGAAATACGATTGCTCATATAAAAAATCATCCTGTCTTTTTATGCTTTTAAATATAACGCCTTGTCATTTGTACTTTTACAATTTTCTACGGGCCTCCAAAAGAGGCAGAACAGCTTCAAGATCCTTATCGCCGCGACCACACATATTCAGGATCACAATCTTGTCTTTATCAAGGGAAGGCAGGAATGTGGAGGCAAAGGCCAGTGCATGAGAGGGTTCTAATGCCGGAATAATTCCCTCAAGGCGCGAGCACAAGTGAAACATATCCAAAGCTTCTTCATCTGTCGCGCTAACGTAATTCACTCTGCCGATATCATGAAGCCAAGCATGTTCCGGTCCAATGCCCGGATAATCAAGACCTGCAGAAATGGAATGCGCATCTTTTATCTGGCCTTCCTTTGTCTGGAGAAGATAAGTGCGGTTACCATGCAGAATGCCAGGTTCGCCACCTGTTAGGCTGGCAGCGTGCTCGCCTGTTTCAATTCCATGACCAGCAGCTTCTACTCCGTAAATGGCGACACTCTCATCGTCAAGAAAGGGGTAAAAGAGCCCCATTGCGTTTGACCCGCCACCAATACAGGCAATCAGAGCATCAGGCAGACGGCCTTCAGCTTGTTTTATCTGCTCTTTTGTTTCTTTGCCAATAACAGACTGAAAATCACGCACCATTTCAGGATATGGATGCGGGCCAGCTACTGTACCTATTATGTAGAAATGTGTTTCCGGATTCGCGACCCAATAGCGCAAGGCCTCGTTCATTGCGTCTTTCAGTGTTGATGTGCCTGATGTAACCGGATGCACTTTTGCGCCCAAGAGACGCATACGATCCACATTCGGCTTCTGACGGCGAACATCTTCCGCACCCATGAAAACTTCACATTCAAGATTGAATAAGGCACAAGCCGTTGCTGTAGCTACACCATGTTGGCCAGCGCCTGTTTCCGCAATGATTTTGGTCTTTCCCATTCGCTTTGCTAACAGAGCCTGCCCCAGGACATTGTTGATTTTATGCGCGCCTGTATGGTTTAGCTCGTCCCGCTTCAGAAAGAGCTTTGCACCACCAAAATGTTTTGTCAGCCGGGGAGCGAAATATAAAGGGGAGGGTCGGCCAATATAATGTTTCTGATAATATAATAATTCCGTTTCAAACCCAGGGTCGGATTTGGTTGTTGCATAGGCCTTTTCAACCTCCAAAATCAGCGGCATCAGTGTTTCAGCAACAAAGCGTCCGCCGTGAATGCCAAATCGTCCCGCCTCATCAGGCAGCGTTTTGTATGAATTGGGTGCAGTATCGCCCATGTCGATTCTCTATCTTTTGTTATGTCACTTAAATAATATATGCCAGGGTCACAGTTTGGCCGGTTGTAACTTTACCCGAATTTTGCTGTTTTCACAAAGGCAGAGATAGCTGTTTTGCTTTTTTCCCCACGATTTTTTTCTACTCCGGATGATACATCAACACATGGTGCATTGGTGAGGGTGACAGCCTGAGCAACGTTTGCTGCTGTTAGCCCCCCGGCAAGCATAAATGGCAGTGGCAATTCAGCTCCTGCCAGATACTGCCAGTTAAATGACATCCCCGTACCACCTGGAAGTTTTGGCTCATTAGTTATACTTGCTGTATTCGGTGCAGCGTCAAATAACAGCCAGTCTGCACAGTCTGAAAATAATTCAGCCTTTTTTATATCTGCTTTGCCTGCCACTTTGATAACAGGCATCACAGAAAGGGAAAATTTTGATTTAATTGCCCGCACACGTTCTGGATTTTCATTCCCGTGAAGCTGCAGCATATCTGGACGCACCGCGTCAATAATTGCAGTTAGCTCATCATCGCTGGCATTAACGCATAAAGCCACACGTCGGGGTGGGACAGTCAGCTGTGTATCAGAATCAGCAGCGTCAGCTAGTGCGCGGGCGTGTGTTAGTTGCAAATGACGAGGTGAGGCGGGAAAAAACACAAAGCCAACCCAATCAACGCCAAGTTGTGCACAATGCCTATAGATATCCAGTGAAGATATACCGCAGATTTTTACGGCTGTTGTCATGTTTGACCTGGCTCTGGTTTGAAATTGAGAGGACTAATTATTTGCCTGAATGTCACTTGCTGGCAAGCAATCTTTGGGCTTGTTGACCATAATGGCTCGATGAGCGTTGGTAATTAAGCTCCTGTTCTGTTTCTTCAATGTGGGCTTCTAGTTCAGATAACTGTTTTGCCTTTGACCAAAGACGGGCTTTAAGGCTGAGAGTTTGAAACCAGAAAATTGTAGCCCCTGTTATTGTGCCTAATCCATAGGTGGCAAGCACAAAAACCCAAATCTCTGCACGCATAATGGCATGCGTGGGCCAGAGACGGATTGAGATTAGCCCCTGATTTGAAGTGACGAAACCTGCCAAGATGACACTGGTGATGACCAAAAGGGTTAACCAGCACATTCGAGAGATTAAGCGCATCATTACGCCCTTTACTTATTTCGCGGTGACACTATTCCGGCAAAGCACAGACGGTTCAGCAGGCTTATTTGTTCAACCGTTCGCGCATTCCTTTACCCATTTTAAAGAACGGCATACGTTTTGCCTCAACGTTCACGGGTTCGCCAGTGCGCGGATTGCGGCCAATCCTGGCTTTGCGTTCGCGAACGGAAAACGCACCAAATCCTCTGAGTTCGACGCGGTCCCCATCTTCCAAAGCCTTGGTTATTGTTTCAAAGACGGTGTTCACAAGATGATCCAAATCTCGGTGATATAAGGATGGGTTCTGTTCTGCCAGTCGGGCGATCAACTCAGACTTTGTCATACGCGTTACCTTACTTGCTTATAAAACGACTAAAGCATGACTGTTTCCACCGCAAGCGTCAAGCTATCTATAAATGCACGTGTGAAATAAAAGCTCCATGTGGAGTCAAGCACGCGGAGCCTTGTCTTGTGATGTTATTAGCTATATTTCTAGAAGACTACCTAGCCGTCTGAGTCAGCTGCGCCCCCATCATCTTTTCTTGCGAGTGCAGCGCCGAGGATATCGCCAAGGCTTGCACCACTGTCTGACGATCCATAATCAGCCATTGCCCGTTTTTCTTCAGCGATTTCACGCGCTTTAATTGACAGTGAAAGGTTGCGTGTTTTCTTATCAAACTGCGTGACGACAGCATCAATTTTCTCGTCAACAGCAAACCGTTCGGTTCTCTGCTCACTGCGTTCACGCGACAGATCTGCTTTGCGGATGAAACCGTTTAGATGGTCGCCAACACGGACCTCAAGACCCCCATCTGCAATTGCTGTGATCGTACAGGTCATCACACTACCTTTTTTGACCTTTTCTATCTCACCAACATAAGGATCGTCGCTCAGCTGCTTAATGCCGAGGGAAATGCGCTCCTTTTCAAGGTCAATTTCAAGAATCTTGGCTTTTATCTGATCACCTTTGTTATAGCCTTCAAGGGCCGCCTCTCCAGTCTTTTCCCAGGAAATATCAGACATATGAACAAGGCCATCAATGTCTTCGGTCAATCCAACAAATATACCGAACTCAGTTATGTTTCTGATTTCACCTTCAATTTCAGCCCCGACTTGGAAGGTGTCCTTGAACTCTTCCCATGGATTGACTGTAGCCTGTTTCAGGCCAAGTGAAATCCGACGTTTCACCATATCGACATCCAAAACCATGACATCTATTTGCTGGCTAGTAGACACGATCTTACCAGGGTGCACATTTTTCTTTGTCCAGCTCATCTCAGAGACATGTACTAGACCTTCAACACCTTCATCAAGTTCAACAAATGCACCATAGTCAGTAATGTTTGTAACACGGCCAGATAGTTTTGAGCCAATAACAAATTTTTCAGCTGCATCTGACCATGGATCTGACAGAAGCTGCTTCATACCAAGCGAGATACGCTGTGTCTCTGCATTAAATCTGATCACCTGTACATCAACAGTCTGGCCTACCTGCAGTGCTTCTGAAGGGTGATTGATACGCTTCCATGCAATGTCAGTCACATGCAGCAGGCCGTCTACGCCGCCAAGATCGACAAACGCACCATAATCTGTGATGTTTTTGACAACACCCTGCAAAACCTGCCCCTCTTGAAGGTTTGAGACGAGCTCTGAGCGGGCTTCTGCTCGCGATTCTTCCAGAACTGATCTTCTAGACACCACAATATTTCCGCGTCGTCTGTCGATTTTCAAAATTTGGAAAGGCTGTGGAGTTCCCATTAACGGACCAATGTCGTGGATAGGCCGGATGTCTACCTGGCTGCCTGGCAGGAATGCGGTTGCGCCAGATAAATCAACAGTAAAACCGCCTTTCACGCGCCCGAAAATAATGCCTGTAACGCGCTCCTGTGCATCAAACGCATTTTCCAAAATTATCCAAGCCTCTTCACGTCGAGCTTTCTCTCGACTGAGCATGGCAGCACCATCACGGTCCTCCATCCGTTCAACATAAACCTCAACACTGTCGCCAGCCTGAATCTCGGCATCTTGACCTGGGGCTGCGAACTCGCGTAGCGGCACGCGTCCCTCTGATTTTAAGCCCACGTCAATGGTCACATAATCATCTGCGACCTCAACTACTTGGCCTTTTACGACACTGCCTTCAATGGCGGTGTCCTCTGCAAAGCTCTCTGCCAAAAGATCGGCAAAATTTTCCAATTTAGCATCCGCTGCTGTTGTTTTTGACAAAAGTGTTCTCCGTGAAATCGTCAGTGCGGTCTTTGACCGTTAATAATGATAATTAAATGTCATTGAGGTGTGATCTCATCACTCTCTGTGCTGGTAACAGAGAAAGCAGCTCTGAATTGATGCCAGTTTTTAAATGTAATCCTGCTTTGTAATTTTCTGACGCTGTA
>CABYOG010000009.1 GCA_902520575.1 uncultured SAR116 cluster alpha proteobacterium | reverse complement strand
TTGAAAATTGATGTTGAAGGATATGAATATAAGGTACTTATGGGAGGAGAAAAACTACTGGCTTCGGGCGCCATTAAATTCTTCCAACTCGAACGAGCCAGGTATCAAATCTATGACAAATCCAATGAAGACATTGAAGGATTATTAAAGACTTTTGGTTATGAACGTATTGCAAGTTTTACCTATCCAACACTCAGTTTTAATGATGAGATTTACGCACGAATAGAGAAATAGAGGCCTTTGTAGGGGCTCCACTCCAAGCATATTTTTTGATATGTAAAAGTCTGGTGTCCGAATATATTATTTAACAGTTAAATAGATAGTCTTTTATTTCCCGCCATAGGGGCTGATGTGGTGATCATAGATCTGGTCAAGTTAATGCGCCCAAAACAATGGGTGAAAAATATTTTTGTCATCGCGCCCCTTTTCTTCGCGAATGCCTTTAATGATCTCGTATCCATTCAAAATTCAGTTTTAGCCTTCGTAATATTCTGCCTCGCGTCTTCGGCAACATATGTCTTAAATGATATATTCGACGCCGAAGCTGACCGCAAGCATCCAACAAAATCTCAAAAGCGCCCGATAGCTTCTGGCCGCGTTACGGTTCGCCAAGCAACAATGTTATTAATATTATTATATCTACTGCATATCCCTGCTTTTTTGGTTATGCCCGATATCGCTTTCATTATTCTTGGATATATATTTCTTAACGCAGCCTATCTGTTTTACCTTAAACATCAACCAGTCCTTGATGTTTTCTCAATTGCCGTAGGATTTGTTTTGCGTGTCTTTGCAGGCGCGGAAGCCATAGGTGTTGGGACATCAGATTGGATGATGTTTTCAACGTTCAGTCTTGCGCTCTTTTTAGCATCGATCAAACGGCGCCAAGAATTAAAAAATTCCGGGGCCGACGCTCGACTGGCCCTAAAAGCTTATACCGTTGATCTCGCCACCCGATTCGCTGAAATTTCTGCTGTCAGCGCTCTAGTTTTCTACAGCCTATATATACTCACACAAAACAAAGGTCTCTGGATCACGGTTCCTCTGGTTATGTTTGGCCTGTTTCGTTTTTGGTATATTGTTGAGGTGTTGGAAGATGGTGAATCACCAACGGATGTTTTATATTCGGATTGGCCATTGCTGCTGACGGTTTTGGTATGGGGGTTGATTTGTACTCTCGTCATATCAGGGTACGGCATATGAATTTAGATTTCACATACCTCCTTGCACCTTTTTTAGCCTGGTTGATAACTGGCATACTGAAATTCATTATTAACACTGTTCATACTCGACGTATGGCTTTTGACCTTATTGGATATGGCGGCATGCCGAGTAATCACAGTGCCATCGTATCCTGTTGCACTATGCTGTTGGCCATAAAAGAAGGCATTGATAATCCAGCATTTGGTGTTGCGTTGATGATTTCTTTCATCGTTGTTCTTGATGCCGCGAGCTTGCGTCAGCATATTGGCAAGCAAGCCCAAGCTATTAACGAACTCCGCGACACGGAAACTCAGCTCCGCGAACGGATTGGCCATAAGAAAAGTGAAATTTTGGCCGGGCTAATTATTGGTAGCTTAATTGGGTATACCATTTCTTTATTTTAAAGGGCCTTTCAGATAAATTTTGTCTGACAAATCTGCAAAATCATCTAGCCTAATGGCCGGATCAATTGATACTAGTTCACCCAATAACGTGAATGTGATTGGAGGAATAAATTACCAACTAACCAGTAAAGACAAAAATCTTAGGTTTTCAGGCCCCAAAGTCACCTATAGTAGATGTGAGTTTATTGGATAAGTCTCATTTGTTCTGACGACGTTAAAATTGAGAGAGATTCGTGGCTTTTTTCATGCACCTGCGACTGACCAGAATTCGTCAGACCAATTTAAACACGCCTATTCATTACACACCGAAAAGCTAGGGGTGACAATGGGTTGACGTGGGTATCATGGGAACGATGAGTAAGGAAATTGCGCACCCGAGAAGCTTTAGTTCTTACGCGCTGCGTTAACTCAAGTCACCTTGAACAATATCAATAGGTTAGACAAACACTGAAGCGTGTTAACGGGCATAGTTGTTATACTGGGTGTTATACTCAGGTGAGACTCCTTGCTCGAACTGACACCCCCGGTGGGCTTATATATTAGGTTTTTCAAAAAACCCATTAATGGGTTAGTTGTAGTAATTGTTTTTGTGATTACCCAAATGCGATTTGATGCATCACACGCCCAGGCATAAACGCAAAAAACCCTGCCAGGAAAAGTGCAAAACTATACAGCGCAATTATCAACCGCTAATGGCGCTTAATTTTTCCTTCATGAACAAAATAAATGGCCAAGCCAAAAGAGAACATTTTCCACAGGCTCAACAGATGTATCGGACTATAGTCTTCCTATAATCTTATTTCATGGATAAAAAACATCGATATCAGGTCGTTTATGGATTCTTAAGTGGTAATTTTTCACGGTAAAATAAATAAAAAACCTTGGCCAAACTGCACACCAAAACTTGGGGACTGATAATTGGACAGCAAAAGCTTCAATCTTGCTCAAGAGGAACTCCCCAATTGGATAAATGCAACTCTCTGTGAACTCACCATGCAGGGAAAATTTTTGGAGTTATCAGAATTTTGTGAGCAGGTAATACAAGAATACCCTAATTCCATCATTATTTGGAATAATTTAGGTATTGCATATAGACAACTTCAAAAATTTGCAGAGGCATCCAATGCCTTTAGGAAATTGCTGGCGCTAAATCCTACTTTATCCGATGGTCACTCTAACCTTGGCGCAACTTTTCAAGATATATCAGCATTTAACGTAGCAATCGAATGCTATAAAACAGCCATCTGTTTAGACTCGAATAATTTAAATGCGCATTATAATATGGGTCTTGCTCTAAAATCACAAAGCAAATACCGAGATGCCATTATATGTTTCAATCGCGCATTAGTTTTAAAAAACGATTTTGTTGAGGCGCATTGCAATTTAGCGGATGCTTACCGATGTGAGGGCCGATTTGCTGAAGCTAAAGAGGCCTACAATAAGGCATTCTCCCTTCAACCTGATAATGTTTTTGCCAAGCACATGTTAGATGCCTTAGAGGGCAAGAAAACCAAAACTCCACCAGAAAATTTTGTGGAACAATTATTTGACCAGTATGCACCCACGTTTGACTATGAACTCGTTGAAAAGCTGCGATACAATCTCCCGACGGTCCTTGGAACACTTATTTCAAACAGAGCAAATGGAAAAGTTGTGAACTCAGTTTTGGATATGGGTTGTGGGACTGGTTTGTTTGGGACTGAAATAAGAAGTTTTTGCCGAACGCTTGACGGTGTGGATATTTCAAAACAAATGCTTCAAGTTGCTAAATACAAGAATATTTATGACAGGCTTACGCATAAAAATATCAGAGATTTTTTATCCGAAACGGAATTGAATTATGATTATTTTGTAGCTGCAGATGTTTTTGAATACGTTGGAGATTTGTCTGAAATATTCAATTTGATAGCTAGCAAAACTCAGAAGCATGTGACATTTATTTTTTCGACAGAGCACAGTGAAACATGTGAATATCGGCTGGAAAATACAGGGCGTTATTCACATTCTAGGCTTTATATTGAAAAGCTGTGCTGTGAATTCGGATACACTTTATCTCATTTCGAATTAATTAATCTTAGGAAAGAAATGCATTCGTTTCTTGATGGTGGGGTTTACATTTTAGAATCTAAAGTTGCCTAACCCCACATGCTCAGCAGCCACATAAAAATGATCCAAAACAGATTTGGAACATATAATGAAAAAGTGAAGGAAAACAGACACATTTACACTCTTAAGTAGCTATTTCCAATCTACAATATTTCTTGCCTTTGATTGGCTACTTTTCCACTAGTGACAGTTCCACACCGTTGTTCATTGGCACGTCATGAAAACTGCAATAATCAATCTCATCAAAACAGCCAACGTTGATACTACAAATTTCTGGAGTAGAGCGTCTCTGATGGTGTGTCATAATTCCACACTTCGAGCAAAAATGGTGAGTGGCAACTTTCGTATTCCACTTATAGTGGACAAGATTTTCAGCACCATTTTCAATTTTAACATCTTCAATTGGGCATGCCAACATAATGGCACCACGACGTTTACAAAGGCTGCAATCGCAGCGTCGGACAGCATTCATATCCAGGTTGCGTGGGATAGAGAACTGCACTGAACCACAATGACAATTGCCATGAAGTCTTTCTTTTTTCATTTGCTCTGTCCTTTCTACCCGTTACCCAAATCTCTTCTTTTGTCATAGCACATTTTATTACCTCACGATGAGTTTTCATTTGTTTTCTGTACATCCAATGAGCTTACAAATTAAATGACCCAACCCACGCATGAGGGCCATAGGGAGTATTCAGGTATTAGTTGTTAAAAAGAATGCATTTGAATCCTTAAATTTCTTTGATAGACTAATAGGCAAAACACACTTTTTATCTGTCTGCTTAAAGTGAGGGTATGAAAAGACCTCTATATGTCAGATACTTACATATGTTTCGTAGGCGGAGGAATTGCTTTTCGGTTCACCCAATTGCAGAAAGATTAAATTGAAAATTTGTTTCTGGGCAAATTTCAGAAGGAATAAAAGCAACCATGCGATATTCAGATTACCTCAATTCTGTTGCCGTAAAACACAGAACACTAAGCTACAACGCTATCACACCTAAACCTCAAAAGAGTCACAGTTCAGCCAGTTTACCGCGCATTAAAGTTACTTTTTCACAGGCCTTGGAATTGCTCGCACCCTATTGTGGCTCTCGAATTATTGGACAGTTAAAGGCGGTAGTACCTCTCGCCGCATATTTAACCCTTTTCCAGCTTCTCGTTCTGAGACATCCGGTTGAAGCAGCATTGAGCTTAGGTCTTGGCCTAATTGCCGTTGTCATCGGTCTAGCCGTGTTTATGGAGGGCCTCAGCACCGGGCTAATGCCTTTCGGAAATATCATTGGAGACAATCTACCAAAAAAAGCTTCTATGCCGTTGGTTTTGTTGATAATTGGTATTCTCGGTGTTGGTGTAACTTTTGCAGAACCTGCAATTGGGGCACTTCAAGCATTTGGCGCTTCTGTAGATGTCACGAAGGCTCCTTATTTATATGAAATTTTGAATAATTGGACTCTTCCGCTTGTCCTTATGGTTGGAGGTGGTGTGGGCATAGCCGCCATTTTGGGAACAATTAGGTTCGTGCGTGGATGGTCGCTTAAGCCAATGATTTATTTGGCTCTATTTCCCGTCGTCATACTAACAGTTTACGCATGGTTTGATCCTAATTTGCGAAGCATACTCGGTCTAGCATGGGATTGTGGTGCGGTCACAACCGGCCCTGTGACTGTTCCACTCGTGTTGTCCCTAGGAATTGGAATTGCTAATGCTGCTGGCAAAGGAACCTCTTCACTGTCTGGCTTTGGCGTTGTAACAATGGCATCCTTATTTCCTATTTTGGCCGTTCTTGTTTTGGCTATTTTTGTTTCATTTTCTGTAACACCTGAGGAAATTATAGCTGTTGCGGCTAGCAGTGCAGGAAACATCTCAGAAATTGCGCCAAGTATATGGGAACAAACACCGCTTGTTGAGACTGTTTTAGGCGTAAGAGCAATTCTGCCGCTAGTGTTGTTTTTAATGTTCGTTCTATTTTTTGTATTGAAATCATCCCTTCCAAACAGAATGGTCACTATTTATGGTCTGTGTCTATCAATAATAGGTATGTGTGTTTTTAACATTGGCCTGACTTACGGACTTGGAGCCATTGGATCTCAAACTGGCGGAGTACTACCTGCTGCTTTCATGGAATTACCAATTAGCGCGACATCTCCAATATTTGGTCTAACTATGGGATTGATAGTTGTTATTGGCTTTGCTTTCATTCTTGGGTTTGGGGCGACATTAGCTGAACCTGCATTAAATGCTCTGGGGATGACTGTTGAAAACCTAACGAATGGGGCCTTCAGAAAATCAATGCTAATGTACAGTGTTGCTGGAGGTGTTGCAGTGGGAATAGCGCTCGGTGTCTCTAAAGTCGTTCTGGGTTTTGACTTGATGAAAGTTTTACTTCCACTATACGGCCTAGGTATTGTTCTAACTATATTTTCAACGGAAGAATTTGTGAATGTAGCTTGGGACAGCGCCGGTGTAACCACCGGTCCTGTCACAGTTCCTTTGGTTTTAGCAATGGGCTTGGGGCTTGGAAATGCTGTTTCTGCTGTAGAGGGTTTTGGGATTCTCTCACTAGCCAGCATCTGCCCCATCGTTGCCGTTTTGTCTATGGGGCTTGTTATTCAATTCATAAATAAACGTTCCGCCAATCACAGTGTTACACAGGGATAAATTTAATGGCAAAAAGAAATATTACCTATTTAACAGACGCATTGCTTATTACTTGTGTCGTTCAAAAAGACCTAGCTGAACCAATATTGGAAGCTGCAAAAAATGCAGGAGCACAAGGCGCAACAATTAGCTTTGCGCAAGGCACCGGAATTCGTGAAAGAATGGGGTTGCTAGGCGTGACCATAGACGAACAAAAGGAGGTCATCAGAATAGTGGTGTCCCAAGAACAGTCCGAACTGGTTTTCGAAACGATGTACCTTGCAGGAAAATTGGACGATCCTGGAAAAGGTATTATGTTTATGAGTAGCCTAGACCGCGTTGCTACATATATACCTGAATAAATTGTATAAAGATGAGTTGAAAAAATGACAAAATTTGTCGCAATTGGCGCTCTTATCGAAAAGAACCTGGGCATGAGCAAATTAAAAGAAATCTCCGAATTTAAGGGGGTTGAATACACTTTTGTAGAGACTGGTAGGTCAAACGATTTATTTCAAGAAAAGCAGTTTGGCCAATTTGGCGAGGCGTCAATAATGACAATAATCGTACAAAATAAATTTAAAGACGAAGTGATGCAATTACTCGCCAAACATTTAAATGTTTTAGATAGTCAAAGCGGCCTAATCTTTGAAGAAAAAAATATTGACGCACTCAAGTTGTTTTCTTCATAGATTAAAATTCTACTTGAATACAAAAAATACAAGTGTTTAATGACACCTATCCGGATTATTTTCTCAATCTTTCCAATAAGCCTTTAGAGATTGATTGTTGAAAATAGTTCTGAATCTCCACCAATGAATGCCCCATCCCCTGAAGCACCGTATGTTGAAACACTTCATTTGAGGCATATTTAACTTTTCAATTGAAGTGTAATCAGTTTGTAGCGAATACCATCTTTGACAGTACATTTATCTTAAAAGCAACTTTTATTACCTCTTAATATGTGTTCCGGAAGAATTACATTATGGTCATAGCACGTATCGCATGGATATTTGCATTAAATACCAAAGCCGCGCGAACGCTAGTCTGGCCAGGGTCCAACCATAAAATGTTGACTGTGATAATATATACAATGAAATTGATGAGCAAAGAAGTCGGCCATAGCTAAATTCAGCTTTGAAAATGATGAATAATGAGGTTTTGATTAAAAGATAGCAGAAGACGACATTGTTGTAAGAGGCGTTATCGCAGTATTAAGCGACCGCTTACGTCAGCTTCAAAAGAAATAAAGAAATTTAAAACATTTAATAAAACGAGTCTGTTCAATCCATCTCTCATTACTTAATGGTTTTTCTGGCAAGCTTTATACTTCATAAAGCCATTCCTCAATGAGGCGTCTGGAAATAGATAATTGTCGTGGCAAATACATTGTTACGCCGTCAAACTTTGCAATCTCGTCACGGCTATACCACCCTGCTCTCTCGATTTCTTGAGTGTTGATAGTTAGCTTATGTGACACCGCTTCCGCCCGAAATCCAACCATCAGTGAAGCTGGAAACGGCCAGGGTTGACTATGCTGATAGGAAATGTTTTTGGTGATAACTCCTGCCTCTTCATACACCTCACGTGCAACAGCATGCTCTAATGTTTCGCCTGGCTCAACAAAACCAGCGAGAACAGACAACATACCTTTGGGCCAAACTGCCTGACGGCCAAGTAGGATTTTATCTTCAAACGTTACAGCAACAATTACTGCCGAATCTGTGCGTGGGAAATGCACGACAGCACAATCTACATTAGAACATCTCCGGGTGTGACCTGCCTCACTAGATAAAGCGAAACTGCCACAAACACTGCAATGTTCTGAGTGCGCATGCCAATGACACATTGCTTTTGCATAGGCTAAAATAGACCCGTCATCACCAGAAATTGATGGATTAGCTTCCCGCAAGTCACCAAACTGACCATTGGCAGACAGAGGACCAAGTGTATCCTCAGGATATTTTGAAATGTCAAGACAGACGTATTCAACCTGGCTTCTGTCTTTACCAAGGTAAATACAAATTGCTTCATCCAGAAACGAGCTTACTGCCTCTATGGTAAGCCACCTCATGGATTTCAGACCTGTTATATCAGATTTAAATAAATTAAGGCCTCTCCATACTATGATATATCGTGTTTCAAGCTGAGCCATTAACCGTTTAATCAATTCTGAGTCTCTGCGCGCCATATCATTTCTGTTGAGACCACCATAACTTAAATGATGTGGGCGTTTTGGGTGAATTAAATTAGGGTCAAAAACAGACATCTGGACCTAAGGGTTGAAAGTTGCAGAGACAGGCTGATACTTTTATAGCTCTTCTTCTCTTAGTCAACTTCTGGACATCACTAAAGACTAACTTCATTTATTATCTGATTAAAGCATATTAATTTTTGACAGATTCTTATGGACATTGTCAGAATAACAAAAAGCAAAATTGATGAAGGCCCGTTTTAATGCCAAAACTTCATATTCAATTCACTTTATTCTCCGCTTTTTACTCTCCTTTAATTTCTGCTATGACTGGGAATTTTCTTACAGAAGAAGGTTTTGACTATAAGTGGAGTATCGCAAAACCAGGAACATCAGCCTTGAATGCATTGCGAGATGGAACAGCTCATGTTGTCCAGTCAACTATAAGCCAAGGCTTCACTTCCCTCGAAACGGGTGAGCAGCCCACATCCAGGCATTTCGCGCTCATAAATAATATGGATGGATTCTTTTTGTCGGGAAGACAAGCCGACGACAATTTTAGCTGGTCTTCTCTTGAGGGAGCAGAGGTTATTGTACATCATGGCGGTCAGCCAATGACTATGTTCAAATATGCCTGTTATAGGGCAGGTATAGACATCACGAAGATCAATATTGTTGATGCAGGTAACGCACAAGAAATGGATTTGGCTTTCCGGTCAGGACAGGCAGACTACATACATCAACAAGGTCCCGAGCCACAGCAACTTGAAGCAGACGGTCTTGGCCATGTGCTTACAGCGGTTGGGCCCATGGTTGGGGCTTGTGCTTTTTCCAGCTTAGCTGCCATGCCAACTTGGATAGAATCGGACGAAGGCAGAGCTTTTTGCCAGGCTTATGCCAAGTCCCGTAAATATATATCCTCAACACCGGCGGCAGAAATAGCAAAAGCGCAAAATCCATTATTTCCAAAAATTGAAGAGAATGTATTGAAACAGTCTATCCAATCCTATCAAGAGATGGGCTGCTGGCCTGAGAACATGCAGATCAGCGAAGAGGGGTTTGAGACTATGCTGGACATCTTCGCTTTTGATGGCAAAATCAGTCGGAGGCATTCTTATGATGAGATTTGCATGGAAGTTAATTAAACAAAAGTAGCAAACAATGCCAAAGCGTCATTTGAAGAACACTTATTATCTTGTCATCTAGGAGACGATTTTTATGTACGTTAGGGTTGCTGAAATCACATCTCAATCATCACTTCAATTCAAAATGCTAATGGCGTTCATTGAAAATGAATTTTTGCCCAGAAATATAAAAGCTGGTCAATTAAGTGGAGAAATTTTTCGAACGTCTGACAACTCATGCTTTGTCATTTCCCGCTTCACCTCAAAAGCTGAGGCAAACAAGATAATGTCCATTATGAAAACGGAATTAGAAGAAATGAGAGGGTCAAACAAGATTAAAATGATTGAAGGTGAACGTTTTATTCATTTGGGACAGGATATATCTTCAACAAGCTAGATAGAAAGAGCGCACAAGAAAAGCTTGCCCATCTGATATAATGATTGCTGATTATGATAGCGCATAGATATATCAATCTTTGGCAAGTGCAGTGGTGACTAGCTTTATTGAATAGCCATATAAAATCGTCAGCATTGATACAGCTAAAGCCGGCCCCATTTTTTCTACGTCACCCCAAACCATAAATCTGTTTCCAGTTATAGCTATTAATCCTATTAAAGTTCCAAGCCAGCCAAAATACACCGCGCCCTGCCCGAAATTCGCAATGTGTTCATCAGGATTATTTTTCATAATTAAAAAACCAGTTGCCCCTCCAATAACAAATAAAGCTGAATTTAAATCAACAAACAGGTGAGGTCCGATTTGTACAAAAGCGCCAAGCATTATCGCAAAACAAATAGCTAACCCAAAAATTTTCATTCTACTAAATCTCCAGTTAAAGGAATGGTATGGCGGTCTATCTCGTTATACTCTTGGAGCATATGCCTTACCGTATTGAGATATTTAAGACCCTGTTTTGAGTCACTTTCTAATTGATCCGCATGACGAACAACAATACTGAAAACCTCTTCATCTTTTGTCATGATAAAGCTATCAACTATGCCTTTTCTGTCTGGCAATGAAATGAAGTGTTTGAGCGATTTCACAAACTCGCCATAATGCTCAGGCTTAGGCTTAAACCTAATAATAGACAACTTTTTCATCCTCTTGCTCCCGGGATATTATTTCAATATCGGCGCGGTAGTTTAAGCAACCTATTTATCTTACATCATTGAGGAGTTAAGAAGTTAATCCAGGGTAGTTGCACCCGTCTCCATTCTGATTATCTTGCCATCTTTTAGCATAGCGACCAACATAACCGCCTCACGAGTATCGTCAGGATAGGACATAAAACTATGCGATACGATAATTTCTTCATTTTCAAAAATACAGCGCGATGATTCCTGAATAAATTTCTCGTTGGCCATCATTCCTCTGACCATTTCAATCCACTCTTCTTTAGCAAAGGAATTTCCTGACTTGTGAAATACTACAGTGAAGTCCTTATGAAGAATATCTTGGTATGCGTCTACGTCTCTATCTAACATTGTTTTATTAAGTTTTTCATACATTGTCATTTAAGTGTTACCCCTGCGCTAAGATGTTGTTGTGAACGATCCAGCATTTAATATCGTCGCCACTTTCGTTTCTGAAATGGCACCTGCAGCAGTTCTATCCAAGGACCAAATCCTCACTTTTATTTTTGAGTGAGCTTTGTCATCATTATAACTCGAATTATCGTTAATACTAATTGGTATTAAATTTTTTAGTATAAAATGATTTTAGTAAAGCAGAATCTTGTACTTTTATCGTCTATCCTTTGAACCAAAAAAAATGGCATCAGAAATTTAGCAACTTAACCAGTCAGAGCTTCAAAACGCTCAATTATTTGCTTAGCGTTCAGATATATAGGGACTTCAATCTTAGTCCCTCTATGGATCACCTGTCCCTCACCTGAACCCCGCCCTTTTTCGAATGCAGACACGATCTCTACGGCATTCTCAACATCGCGTTCATTTGGCGTTAATTTGTCATTGATGATTTTACAATGACTGGCATTGACTGTGCTTTTTGCTAGCATTCCAATATCTTTTGCTAAAATTGTTTGCTGTCTGACCCCTTCATCATCAGTAAAAGTATAAGGCATATCAATTGAAGTTATTCCCACAGAACAACAGGCGATGTGAAACACTCTGCGCACATGGTTTAATATCTCACTGTTTTTCTTCCTTGGCGCATTCAGCGATACAACCATATCCTCAGTAGCCACAAGAGCTCCAGCAATCTGCGTACTTGACGATAAAATATCCGTTGCGTTCATCAAACCGCGTGCCTGTTCAATATTCGGAATAATCTTTGTGCTGCTAACTGGCTTTCCACACTGTTTTTCCATCTCGTTAATATGCTTTTGCAACAACGCAATCTGTTCTTTTGTATTGGCTTTTGGGAGCAAGATCGCATCTGCACCTGCACGCATTGCAGCATCTAAATCCCTCAAGCCGTCAGGGTCCCCCAACGGATTTAAACGCACCGTTGCAACAATTTTTCTCGCTCTCCAATCGCTAAGAACATCAGGCATCATTAGCCTAGCTTCGCGCCTGAGCTCTGGAAGGCAAAAATCTTCAAATTCCTGTATGCATACATCTGCACCGCTGTCATAGGAGGTAAGAATGGCGTTTTTGTCCGCAGCCCCAACAAAAAGCCAGGAACGTCTTAAGTGCATTGGCCGCATTAGAAAAATCCGCATTTAAATTAAAACACACAAAATGACTGACCAGAGCCACATTGGAAGTCAGGCTCAGGATCTCATCTGTAGAACAGCAGGTCAAGCCTCTCAGAAAGCTAGTGTTTTATCATTGCTCAGTTTTTGATTAATTTTACACTACTCTATGATAAATCTTAAACACAAATTCAGTATTTGATTGAAACACGTTTAATGAATAGATAGGCATGTTGATGGACTACGGACAAAAAGTGGAAGTCAAAATGCCAATAAAAGAAACAGACCTGACAGATGTAATAGTGCAATGGGGTAACGAGCTTATTGCGATTTCTGCAAGTTATGAAGAAAAGGGAATTGAACAGGCAACTATTATGGCAAGTGAAATGCTTGATAGGCTCTATGGTTTTGAGTTTGGACCTGTTTTATTCAAACCAACATTGAGCGGGGGCGAGCAAACTTTCCGCACAACGAAACAGGGTGCGCTATCCTATTTTGTAGGACATGACCCTCACTACCCAGCGGATACAGGTTTTGGAATAAAATTCTGGCGTGAAGTAAAATCAGAAACATCCGCCATCATGATAGAGTACAATGTGGCTATGTGGATGGGTTGGGTTATATTTACTGACAAAGATGGTGATATGGTCAAAGTTGATAAGAGCTTTGGTTTTAGGAAGTCGCAATCTGGTGAGTTAAAAATAGTCTTGCATCATTCCTCACTGCCGTATCAGGCTTAGCCCACTTCAATTGAAATTCATGCAAAGAATAAAAAATATCAGCACAAACATTAAAAGGAGAGTGAAAGCATGAAAGTCCTGCTGCTGGGGTCTATCGGAGTGCTTGCTGAAACATCTGAGCTTCAGCGTCAAGCCTATAATAAAGCCTTCCATAAGCATGGTTTAGACTGGTATTGGAGCGTTGCAAATTATTGTGATTTGTTAAAAGATCCCGGCGGCAAAAAACGCCTAATATCCTATGCTAACAGCAATATATCTGAGCAGTTGGTTGAAAGCATTCATAATAGCAAGGAAGAATTTTATCGTCACGCTCTCAAAGGCGGTCTTTCCCCGCGTGAAGGTCTTGTTGAGTGCCTTGATTATTGCCGTTCTAATAACATTGAAATTGCCCTCATTACCACAACAACTGAAAGTAACATATCTGCATTATCTGATGCACTAGAACCAGAGATAAACTTTGAACAGTTTTCCCTAATAACAACTAAAAAGGATGTGCAGAATGAAAAGCCCAGCAGTGATATATATAAATATGCACTATCCTATTTTGACATCACAGCTGAACAGGCTATCGCAATAGAGGACACGGAGGCTAATCAGGAAGCTGCATTAAAAGAGGAGATAATCTGTTATTTATTTGCCGGAGAATATGCGACAACTGCGCACAATTTAAACGCCATCAACAGCTTGCATGTCGTCAAAAATCTGATTTGAAACTGACAGTCCCTGCTCTGCATAAAATAATACAGGCTGTGACCAGCGAAACACTGAGCCTGCTCTCACAGCCAGAGGCGCAGCGACAAACAGGACATTCCACCATCAATTTTGGCACATTCACTATTGCCAACGCAGATGATTGTGAACCCTTTCGCCCTCAACATTGTTTCAGTTTTAGAAAAGCCCGCAGGCATAATAATATGATCGTTATACCGTATCATATTTGCCGCAGCTTCTTCACCCGTCGGTACCAGCAGAGTTTGGTAGCCCTCAAAACAGCCATTTGATGCCAAACGTTGTGTGCTGAGAATACACTGGTCAGCAATCAAACTGCAATCGGTTTTGAAATGCAGAACTTCAGAAGGCGTTTTCAAAATCCGCATAGGGTAGCCATGGCCGTTGAGAATTTGCCGTAACTGATCTGCCCCTGTTTGATTTGTTCGTGCTGACAGACCTACCAAAACCTCAAATGGTGTGGTCAGAATGTCTCCAGCTTCAATACATCCATCCGTGATGTCTGCGATGTTTTCAAATAATGGCGAAAGCACTTCACGCATAGGCGCCACTTCCCCCCTTCGTGTTTCTGCCCCGGGGCGCATCATTACCACCAAGTTGGGAAGGCATAGGGCTGTATCCTCAACAAACTGCGCATCAGGATATGCAGGCAAAGCTGGAAGTTCAGTTACAATCGCACCTGCTTGTCGTAAAGCTTGTTGGTATTCAATGTGCTGTTCAGCCATAAGCTCAATATCGACCGCACCTGTATCCACTGCCCGCAAACCATCAACAGCAGTGTCAGCTGGCATGCGCGTAATCGCAGCAGAAAAGTGGGTCGCATAGCTGGCTGCAGTGCCGGGCGGGCCTGAGGTATTCAGTTTAGCCCTTTTCATTTATCAGAGACCTGCAGACAATTCCGCAAGGTTTGAATTCTACATTTTTGCTGCCGCAACGCCGCTTGTTGTTTTTGTGCCTCAGTCATCTGTTGGTTAAGGCTGTTTAGAGACTCTATGGCGCCAGGCGCGTTACGGTCACGTGCCAGTGACCACCAGAAATGAGCCGCTACAACATCTTTTTCTGTCAGCTTGCCCTCAAAATAAACCCGACCAATTTCCACTGGCGATAAAGCATGTCCAAGCAATGTTGCTTCTTTGAGGTAAAACAGAGCTGCCTCTGCATCTACATCACTCCCTCTCCCGCGCAAAAAAGCGAGTCCAACGGCATAATTTCCGAGCATATGGCCATCTTCCGCCGCAGCAACGAAATGTGTCAGGGCCTCTATGTCATCCTGATCAACGCCAAGGCCTTCACGATACATAACGCCTAAATTATAATTTGCCCTTGCGTCGCCATTCGCAGCAAACATGCTGAGATAATAAAGTGCTGTTTTGTAATCTTTCTGCTCTAAAGCTTCAAAGCCCCTTAAATAGGCATCAGCTTTTGCCACCCCGGCAAAGGCTGAACAGATGAAAAAAAGAACAATGACAATCAGCTTTATCTTTCTCATTATTCATAGATTCCTATGACGTTTACGAACCCGCTGACCAGTCTCAGACATTATCCAAACAAGTTCAACATCCACAGCTCATTAGCTTACAAGCTGCAGCAAAAACAAATAGTCTAAACTTTTATCAGGTCCCGTTATCTTATTTGATACTGCTTTTGCTGATAGAAACAAACCGCAATTGCTGTCTTTTTGAGTTAAAGAGCGGTAAAGGCGCGGTTAGCTGTGCATGTAGGCGTGGAATATACAGCTGAGCCGGCCATCACATCGTTGGTATTCGATCAGCTTTTACATTCCCAATTTACAACATTCGGGCAATCACCATCCGTAAGCTCCAGACGCACATTGGCAGTGTGTTACCCAACGAGGTTTCAGTGAAGCGTGTGGTTCACGCTGAAATGCCGGCGTTCTGAATTTCAAGATGGCCAGTGCTGTATTCAACGAACCTGGCCATTTTTGTCTGCATGCGGTTCAGAGTTTTGCCGTCACGCGTCCACCCATTGTCACAAGCGGAGCATATTTTTCAAACAACTCAAAAAATTCACCAATACGTGACCAATTCTGTCCCATCTCAACATGCTTACTAAAGTGCTCATCATCTTTATGAACTTCGCTTACGCAATAAATGATATTTCCAGTGGACCCTTTCGACGGGTCCGTCATATCTGCAAGCTCATTCGCTTTGGAAACAAAATATTCAAGTGTATGAAGTTTCCCCTCTTCTTCTTTGAGTGAATGTGTATCTGCCATCCAAGCGGCATGAGATGCAAATAAATCATCTACCGCAGCCTCATCACTATCGGGAACACGCATCGTGAATCCAAATGTTGTATGTCCTTTTTCAAAGCTCATTCACTAACTCCATCTATTTAATATCAGACAGTATATAATCAGTTTTTTTCCGAGTGTTCAACAAGTATTCCCAACAAATAAACAATTATAAGCAGGGTGGTATTTTATGCGGAGTCTTGCAGATGAATAGCCTGAACTCAGTCATCCAATACATCATAAGGACCAGAAAGAACTTTCTTGTCAGCAGTCTTTAAACTGGCTGGTATTTCGCTTTACGGCAAGTCCGGTCAACAAGACTGTATTCTGGCATTTCAAAGGTGATGTCCACGAGCATCTCTTTTTGGCGGATGACACACTGAGCTTTTGTCAAAGATAGACCTCTGCTGTCTTCAAGGATTATGCAGTCCGCACTTAGCATGCTGCAGATAAGGATTTGGGCAACGAACATGTATGACAACCTTTCATTTGCTATGCATTCTCCAAGCATACATGTTTAGAGTGATGTACTACCTAGAGGGCGTGACATTTTTTATTCAATGTGCATCACGTGCACAAAACTGTGATGAGCCTAGCTGCTTCTGTTTTCTCTCATTAGATCGTTCAGATAATTGTAAAAATAAACGCTGCAGCGATTAAATCCACTGCTTAAAATTGCTCTTCGCGCTGTCATAAATGCATCACCCAAGTTACAGAAACGCGATGGATGTGATAATAGCTACCATGGCTTTAGTGGTGCTTCTCAACCCTCACCAGCAGTCACTTCCCTGTAGCTGAGGAAGGCCGTGGCAGCGATGATAAGCAAGCTACCTGCATAAAGATGCAATGTTGGTAACTGGCCAAATAAAATAAAGCCAAGTCCGGCTGACCAAATAATCCGGATATAATCAAGAGGCAAAATCACAGATACCTGACCAACTTTCAGGGCCGCATATAACATAGCATGGCCAACTGTACCCAAGGCCGCGATGCCCAGAAGAGCTCCCAACTGGACAAAGCTGGGTAGTTCCCAAACAAAAAGTGATGTAATGAAGGCGAGCGGCACACAGCCCATCGCTTGCCAAAAAGTGACCGAAATGACCGTATCTTTTTCAGTTAATTTTTTAGCAATCAAAATAGACGTAGACCAAGATAAAGCGGCACATAGAATAAATAGATGACCTGCACTCACACTTCCTTGGGGGCGAGCAATAATGAGTATGCCTAAGAAACCAACGAAGATGGCTGTCCAACGCCTAACACCAACTTTTTCTGACAAAAACACTAAAGAAAGCAATGTGGCAAAGATAGGCACAGTAAACAAAAGTACCGTAACTTCAGCCAGAGATATCATACTTAAGCCTGTGAATACGCACAGCATACCTAGACCACCAACACCGCCGCGTACGACTTGAAGCCTAATAGAGGATGTATTGAATACAGCCCTGCCCCGCCAAAAAAAAATTGGCAAAAGCACAACAAAGACAAGTCCTGCCCTGTAGAGAGTTACAATGAAGGGGTGTAATTCCAAGCTGATCAGTTTTACTGCCGCCTGCATTAAAGCAATTGATACACCGCCTATGACCATAAATATGACCGCGCGCAACAATCCGACATTCAACTTAGCATTCAAAGGATTTCAACTTTCTGACTCAATATCTAAAAACCTAAAACGACACTTCTTTAAGGACAAAATGAAAATTAACCATTAATCCTGGGGTCTGACATAATCCTTTACGATTCGCTTCAGATTTCTGTAAGCAGACCAAAACACACCTAAGTAGAAAATTAAACCTACAGAATTTCCATATTTGACTGTTCAAAATGAGAAAAATTTAAATGAAATTGATTAATTTATTTGCTTTTACAAAAATATTGTTCATCCGCAATTTACTTATATTCAAACCTGTCGTTTACTTAAAGTCAGCTATTGTCCCAATGATGTTTAGATACATTCGTGTATGAAACGAGGTCGGTCACTAGCCCTCGTAAAAAAAAGGCCAAAAAAAATGAAAACTATAAACTCATCATCTGTAAGAAAAACAAATCACTTTATTAAGGTCTTATTCTTGATTGGTATCGGTTGTTTAATCGGAACATCCACAACAGAAATATCTGCAAGTAGTGAACCAACTATCGAAGCTGTAGCGGTTGTGGAGGTCGTTAGTGGATTCAAGAATACTTATAACGTCGGCTTATCCTTTGCAGATGGCCCCACTTGCGTCGCTCAAATTAGGCAGTTAAATCTGGTTTTAAACAATTTAAAAGCCCAAGGAGTTATTCTCATTGATAGACCTGTTGAGATGACTTGCGAAAGAAGCAGCATGCTTACTTTGAAGTAGTTAAAAAGAATGCGCAAAATGCAACTCAGGAACGTTATTGAATAATAACTGCTTGATTTTTAATAAATTCAATTTGAAAACAATGACTTCCGACATATTTGCTCATGGCAAACCTGTCGTTTAGTAAGCACTTTATCAAAATATTTTCTAGACACTGAGCCAAAAATCTTTAATACCAGAAATAACCTGTTAAGTAACAGGCTGGACGGCCGGATTTTCTTAATTGGATTTGACGCTATCCTTAACACAAGTCTCAAAGGGAAAATCATGAGTACTGGAAAAGTTAAGTGGTTTAATGCCACAAAGGGCTATGGTTTTATCGAACCTGATGAACAGGGTTCTGATGTTTTTGTCCATATCTCTGCTGTACAAGCTGCAGGAATGAGTGGTCTGAATGAAGGCCAGCAGGTTTCATATGAGCTGGAAGAGGGCAAAAACGGAAAATCATCCGCTGTCAACTTGAAAGCCGAATAATCGGCTCAATTTATTTTAACGCCTTTGTTTAAGATGTCGGAAAGATCTGCCCTTCACATTGAAGGGCGGTTCTTTGTCATGAACTAAATGAGGCTTAAACACTAAATATTCAAAACCAGAATTAAGGTAGCCACCGAACTGCCAATTATGTTTTATCTTCCCAACATCGATGCTATTTTGTTGTTGTTATAATTCTTAAAAACATAGATCCTCATGGCAAAACTTACAGCCTCTTCAATAACGCAACGTATCCTGATTATTGGCTCCGGTCCGAATGCGACTGAGGTGCGGAGTTGGCATCTATCTAAATTCGACAAGGTCGTGGTAATCAACAATGCCTGGCGCGTCACCGAACACTGGACTGATATGGTATACCCTTATGATTTTCCATCAGGCCGGCTGCCAGAAAAATTGGCGACGGGCCAGCGGCTGATTGATGAGACTCATTTCGTGCCCGCGCAGAATCACTATGGCGGTTTTGTATATGCAGGCGGCACAATGGCCTATACAGCTGCCTATTGGGCCTTGAGAGAATATGCACCAGATGAGATTTGTTTCATCGGCTGTGATATGCATTATCCAGAAACGGGACCCACACATTTTTATGGCACCGGCACCCCTGACCCTTTACGTGAGGATATTTCATTAACATCTCTTGAAGGCAGCTCCGCACGATTCATGTGCCTTGCTGCACGCCAGAATTGTGTTGTCTTCAATTTATCAAATAGCCCTTCACGCCTTATCTTTCCCCGCAAAAGTCCGCATAAATCTCACCCGTCAACACCTCTCCCTGTCATTGATTTAAAAATAGTCGAAGACTGTTTGCAGACAGAGCAGCAACTTGGCTATTTTGTTGCTGATGGCCGGTACTGGCTGGCAGCTGATCAGTTCAATAAATCAGAGTTGAAACAGCTGAACAAAAGATGGCTTATGGCGGCTGGACAGGCATTAGAAAAAAAATGAAAAAAAACATGAAGACCGCTTGCATGCGCAAACCATTTTTGTACACTCTCCGCTGAAGAAAAAAGCTGGGAAAAAACCAGCTGTGAAGACAACATTTGGGAGGATGCCGTGGCAGCAGCTGAAACCAGCGCAGCTAGACGTGATACAGTACCACGTCTTTTGGCTTTCAATGCAGAACATTATGCTGACAAACCAGCCTACCGGGAAAAAGAGTTTGGCATTTGGCAAAGCTGGAGCTGGGCAGAAGCCAAAATCGAGATCAACAAACTGGCAACTGGACTCTTAACAATGGGCCTTAAACCTGGTGACCATGTCGCGTTGCTGGGACGGAACAGGCCTTATTTTTACTGGGCGATGATAGCGGCGCAAACCAACGGAGCTGTTCCTGTGCCTGTTTATCAAGATTCCGTTGCTGATGAAATTGCCTACGTGCTGGCGCATTGTTCTGCTCGCTACATATTTGCAGAGGATCAAGAACAGGTAGATAAAATTCTTGAAATTCAGGACAAGCTGCCAGAATTGAAAGCCGTGATTTATCTGGATGAAGGCGGCATGCGCAAATATGATCGGAGCCAGCTGCATAATTACAGGGATGTTCAGGCTGCTGGTGAAAATGCATCAGAAAAACAGAAGGCTGATTTAGCTAGGCGTGAGGCAGTGCAGACAGGCGCGGACACTTGTGCAATGCTCTACACATCCGGTACTACCGGCCAACCCAAAGGCGTGGTGCTATCAAATGACAACATTATTAAAACAGCTGAAGCTTCTTCTGACTTTGACAAATTGAATGTAAATGACTCTGTTTTGGCCTATCTGCCTATGGCCTGGGTTGGCGACTTCATCTTTTCGATGGGTCAAGCCATGTGGACAGGGTTCTGTGTCTGCTGCCCTGAAAGCAACGAAACCATGCAGCATGACCTTCGTGAAATTGGGCCGAGCTACTTTTTTGCCCCACCCCGATATTTTGAAGGCGTTCTGACCAATGTGATGATCAGAATGGAAGATGCTGGGAAATTCAAACAGTCTTTGTTTCATTATTTTATGGACCATGCCCAAAAGGTTGGGGGCAATATTCTGGACGGGCATGCGGTCAGCACATCAGACAAGCTGAAATACTGGCTTGGTCGGTTGTTTGTATATGGCCCGCTGCTGAACACTCTTGGCCTCAGCAAAGTGCGGGTTGGATATACCGCAGGGGAAGCAATTGGCCCTGAGATTTTTAGTTTCTACCGGTCACTGGGCATTAATCTAAAGCAGCTTTATGGCCAGACAGAAGCCAGCGTATTCATCACTCAACAACCCGATGGGCAGGTCCGCTCGGATACTGTTGGCGTACCCTCGCCCGGAGTTGAAATCAAAATTTCGGATAGTGGAGAAGTGTTCTACCGGTCACCTGGAACATTTGTTGAATATTATAAAAACCCCAAAAGCACTAAAGCAACGAAAGACAAGCAGGGATGGGTCGCAACAGGCGATGCAGGCTTTTTGGAAAAAGATACTGGGCATCTGCGGATTATCGACAGAGCCAAAGATGTTGGCAAAATGAAAGATGGCCGCTTATTTGCTCCTAAATATGTTGAAAATAAGCTGAAGTTCTATCCCACTATCTTAGAAGCTGTTGTGTTCGGGGCGGGCAGAGATATGTGCACAGCCTTCATCAATATTGACCTTCAGGCTGTCGGCAACTGGGCAGAGCGAAATAATATTGCCTATTCATCTTATCAAGAACTTGCTGGCAACCCAGACGTGTACAAAATGGTGCAAAAACATATCAACGAGATAAACAGGGATGTAGCAGCAGATGAAATGCTGTCTGGTTGCCAGATTCACAGATTTCTGATCCTGCATAAAGAGTTGGATGCCGATGATGGTGAGCTGACACGGACACGCAAAGTGCGCCGCCGCGTGATTCAGGATAAATTCAAAGAGCTGATTGATGCGCTGTATGGCGGCAAATCAGAAATCTTTACAAAAACGCAAGTCACATATGAAGATGGCACATCAGGGTCAATTTCTGCCACGTTGAGGATCGAGGATGCTGTCATCTCTTCTGCACAGGAGACTGCCGCATGAGCCGAAAAACAGCCCCATTAGACAGCCGAGATAGCTATGTCACCGCAGATGGCCGTACCATCGGCCCTGCGGTGATGGAAATGCAGAATATCACCCTGCGCTTTGGCGGCGTTGTCGCCATTCAGGACATTTCCTTTGATATTCATGAGGGCGAAATCAGAGCTATTATCGGACCGAATGGTGCTGGCAAATCCTCAATGCTGAACGTGATAAACGGATTTTATCATCCGCAGGAAGGTCACGTGATTTATAAAGGTGAGGTGCGCAAACCGCTAAAACCTTATGAGATTGCTCATCAAGGCATCGCCCGTACATTTCAAAACATTGCCCTATTCAAGGGTATGTCAACTCTAGACAACATCATGACAGGCCGCCTAACTCATATGAAAACAGGCATGCTCGCACAGGCTTTATGGTGGGGAAAGGCTCAAAAAGAAGAAGTTGAAAACCGCGCCTTTGTTGAACGGATTGTTGATTTCCTTGAGATACAAAGCATTCGAAAAGTACCTGTTGGCCGTTTGCCTTATGGGTTGCAAAAACGTGTTGAATTGGGCCGTGCTCTTGCCGCACAGCCGTCATTGCTGTTGTTGGATGAGCCGATGGCCGGGATGAATGTTGAAGAAAAAGAAGATATGTCACGCTTTATTCTGGATGTGAATGAAGAGTTCGGCACGACCATCGCGCTGATTGAACATGATATGAGTGTGGTAATGGATTTGGCTGACCGAGTTGTGGTTATGGACTATGGCAGGAAAATCGGTGATGGCACACCTGATGAGGTGCGGAGCAATCAGGCGGTGATTGATGCTTATCTGGGAGTGTCGCATGACTAGTACACAGCCCAAACAACATAAAGCGCAATTTAGACGGCTTTCAGGTGAGGGATAGGATATGCCAGCAGAATTTTATTATGGCGTTGAGGTGTTTTTGAACGGATTGATGGCTGGGGTAATGTATTCTCTGGTCGCTCTGGGTTTTGTTCTGATTTTCAAAGCTTCAGGAATTTTTAACTATGCTCAGGGAATTATGGCTCTGTTTGCAGCGATGACACTAGTTGGTTTTCAGGAAGGTCAAATTCCCTTTGCACATTTAATCAACGCTGTATTTGGAACAGAGGTGCATCATTTCGGTTGGACCATGCCTACCTTTTTAGCAATTCTTTTTGCTCTTGGTATGATGCTGTTATTCGCCTTTCTGGTGGAAAGGCTAATTCTGAAACATCTCGTAAATCAGGAACCAATAATCCTGTTCATGGCAACCATTGGGCTTGCCTATTTCATGGAAGGCTTTGGCGATCTGATGTGGGGTTCAAACGTTAAGAGACTGGATGTTGGCATCCCTCAAGGGGGTAATTTCTGGATTGAGGAAAACACCGCATTTCTGGGAGGTGAAGAGTTTTATGGCTTCTACCTAGATACGCTGGATATCTACGCAACAGTCATAGCTGTTGTATTAGTCATCTCACTGGTTTTGTTTTCACAATATACCAAAACAGGTCGGGCTTTGCGGGCAGTTGCCGATGACCATCAGGCGGCCTTGTCAGTTGGTATTTCTCTTCGGGGCATATGGGTAATTGTTTGGGCAATCGCCGGCTTTGTTGCCCTTGTGGCTGGCATTATGTGGGGGGCGAAGTCCGGGGTACAATTCTCGCTGTCTCTAATTGCCTTAAAAGCCCTTCCTGTGCTCATGTTGGGTGGTTTTACCTCTATTCCAGGAGCAATTGTTGGTGGGCTCATAATCGGCGTTGGTGAGAAAATGTTTGAATTTTTAATTGGGGCGCCGTTGCTGGGTGGCGCGACAGAAAATTGGTTTGCTTATATGCTGGCTCTGATGTTCCTGGTGTTCAGACCTCAAGGCCTTTTTGGTGAAAAGATTATTGAGAGGGTATAGCGAAGATGCTTTATCGTGAAGTTGGTGAATTTAAAACATCCTATGCTGCTGACCAGCAGACATTCCCTATAGGCTTTGACAAGATTGCCTACTTTGTAGCATTGGCGATTGCGTTTTTTGTTGTACCACTTGTCATTAATGATTATTGGGCTAAAGCGATTTTGCTTCCCTTTCTTATTTTCGGTATCGCCGCAATTGGGCTTAATATCCTAACTGGCTATTGTGGTCAGGTATCATTAGGATCGGGCGGCTTCATGGCAGTGGGCGCCTACGCCTGTTATAAATTTATGACAGCTTTCCCAGATTTGAACTTAATAATTTGCATTGTTCTGTCTGGCGGTGTTACGGCTATGGTGGGCATATTATTTGGCCTTCCAAGTCTTCGGATTAAAGGTTTTTATCTTGCTGTTGCAACATTGGCTGCGCAGTTCTTTCTGGTCTGGCTATTCAACAAAGTTGGGTGGTTTTACAACTACACTGCTACAGGCCAAATCAATGCGCCAGAAAGGGAATTTCTAGGCATTATCATTTCCGGACCCAATTCTTCACCAGAGGCTGTGTATTTGGTCTGCCTTTCCTTCTTGACAGTTCTAGCCTTGATTGCTCGCAATCTGACACGCGGTTCATTTGGGCGCAAATGGATGGCGATTAGGGATATGGATATCGCCGCAGAAATCATTGGGGTGAACCCATTAATGGCAAAGCTGACCGCTTTTGGTGTCTCTTCTTTTTATGTTGGCATTTCAGGGGCACTATTGTTTTCCGTGTTTTTAGGTGCTGTTGAAGTCGGCGAAGTCTTCGGCATTCAGAAGTCTTTTCTAGTTCTATTTATGATCATCATTGGCGGACTAGGCTCAATTTTTGGGTCTCTGGCCGGTGCAGCTTTTTTGGTGCTGATGCCTGTGGTGCTTAAAAACGTTATGGTTGGCTCAATGGGCTGGCCAGTTGATATTGCGGCTCATTTTGAATTCCTCATTGTAGGGTCGCTAATTGTATTTTTCCTTATTGTGGAACCCCATGGATTTGCGATGTTATGGCGGATTATCAAGGAAAAATTGAGGCTCTGGCCTTTTCCACACTGATGGCTGGGGGCTGTCGGCTGTTCATACTTGACGGCAAGTCAGCTATATATTCGAATTAAAGAAAATTGATTTTTAACGGAGGAAATCATGAAATTAAAATCGCTTATTGTTGGAGCTGCAACTGCTCTAACAATGGTCAGCCCAGCTATAGCTGATCTGACCTTCCCAAACTTGACCTATCGCACAGGTCCATATGCTGTAAACGGCATTCCATATGCTGACGGCTATGCTGATTATATGGCTTTGCTGAATTCGCGTGATGGCGGCATTGGCGGTGAAAAAATTAACTACATCGAGTGCGAAACACAATACAACACAGAAAAAGGTGTTGAGTGTTACGAAAATACAAAGGGCGAAGGCTCACTTGTGTATCAGCCAATGTCCACCGGTATCACATATCAGCTTATTCCAAAAGCTACAGCAGATGGCATTCCACTTTTAACCATGGGCTATGGTCGGACATCTGCCGCAAACGGAAAAGTCTTTAGCCATATATTCAATTACCCAGCCAATTATTGGGTTGGCGCATCGGCTGTTATTAACCATATTCTTTCAATGAATAATGGAAACATCAAAGGCAAAAAAATTGCTCTTGTTTACCACAACTCCGCTTATGGCAAAGAGCCAATCCGCACATTGCAAGAGCTTGAAAAGAAGCATGGGTTTAAGCTATCTCTGCTACCTGTCGACCATCCAGGTCAGGAACAGAAATCACAGTGGCTACAAATCCGCCGTGAAAAGCCTGACTACGTTACCATGTGGGGCTGGGGTGTGATGAACCCAACTGCAATCCAAGAAGCTGCCAATATCCGTTTCCCAATGGAAAACTTTATTGGTGTGTGGTGGTCTGGCTCTGAAGGTGATGTCCTACCCGCCGGTAATGGTGCTGATGGCTATAAGTCACTAGCGATGCATAATACAGGGTCCGACTTCCCAATTTATGCGGACCTAAAAAAGCATGTATATGATAAGGGTTTAGCGGCTGGTGATGGCACATCTTCAGGTCAAGTGCTGTATAACCGCGGTCTGTATGCCGCTATGCTGGCAACAGAAGCAGCACGTCTAGCCCAGAAAATGTCAGGCAAAGCCAAAATCTCTCCTGCAGATATGCGTGATGCGATGGAAGCCTTTTCTATCAATGAAACCCAAATGGCTTCTCTCGGCCTGCCAAACTTCGCACCAAGCTTCAGCGTAACTTGTGAAAATCATGGGGGACCAGGTCTGGCAGCCATTCAGCAGTGGGATGCCAAAGCCAAGAAATGGACAATGATCTCTGATTTCATCAAAACGGATGCAGAAGTGATAAACGCCCTGATTGCTGAAGATTCAGCTGCTTACGCTGCTGAAAACAAAATCAAGGAACGTTGCGGTTAATATCGAACAAAACTCAGTCCCTGTGTCAAATGCAGGGGCTGACCTTTTTATTTAAAATATTCTAAGCACAAACATGGATGAACGTAATGCTTGACAGCCCGCAAACAGATGAAAAGCTGTTGGATGTAAATAATATCGAGGTCATTTACAACCACGTGATCCTAGTTCTAAAAGGTGTGTCGTTATCTGTGCCAAAAGGCGGCATCACAGCCCTGTTAGGGGGGAATGGAGCAGGCAAAACCACAACTTTGAAAGCAATTTCAAATCTGCTGCACTCTGAACGCGGTGAAGTTACAAAGGGGACAATTCTATATCGGGGCAATCCAGTTGCTGATCTCAATCCGGCTGCATTGGTTAGGTCAGGTGTCATTCAGGTGATGGAAGGCCGGCATTGTTTTGAGCATTTGACCGTTGAAGAAAATTTATTGACCGGCAGCTATACACGTTCCGTCAGTCGCGGTGATATCGCTCGTGATTTGGATTTGGTATATACCTATTTTCCACGGCTCAAAGAACGGCGCAAGTCACAGGCTGGCTACACCTCAGGCGGTGAGCAGCAAATGTGCGCCATCGGCCGGGCGTTGATGTCACGACCTGAAACTGTTTTGTTGGACGAACCATCAATGGGACTTGCTCCACAACTGGTTGAAGAAATCTTTGGCATTGTCAAAGCCCTCAACGAAAAGAAGGTGTCTCTTTCCTGCTGGCTGAACAAAACACCAATGTTGCCCTTCGCTTTGCTCATTATGGCTATATTCTTGAATCTGGCCGTGTTGTTATGGATGGTCCTGCAGCTGAGCTGCGTGAAAATCCTGACGTGAAGGAATTTTATCTCGGCATGTCTG
>CABYOG010000008.1:17500-27715 GCA_902520575.1 uncultured SAR116 cluster alpha proteobacterium | reverse complement strand
TTTCAGAAGCGTAAATCAGGTCAAATTTTTCCTGCATTTTTGGAGCGTTTGCCAGTGTTTCAATAGGTATGTTCTGATAAGTGATTGACAAACCCTGTGACGCGGCATGGACTTTTGCGACGTCAATCGCGCCCTGAGAGGCGTCAATTGCAGTAATTTCTGCTCCTAGCCGGCACAAGGGCTCGGCTAAAAGACCTCCGCCACACCCTACATCTAGAACTTTGCGGCCATCAAGCGGCAAAAAACGATCTGGTTGTTCAGCTGTGAGCCCAGTGCGGCGGGCAGCGGTCAAAATATATTCCAAACGCACAGGGGTGAACAGATGCAGGGGTTTCATAGGCCCATCCGGGTCCCACCACTGTCCAGCCTGACTGTTGAAACGGGAAATATCGTCAGAATCTATTGTGGATTGGGTGTCCGGCATGGATGACATATATATCTGTCCTTAGCTATAGTGAGCAGCTGATCAGGCTTGCTGTTCTTTCGTTCTATTTAATCATAGGACAGGTAAGTAAATGAAGTAAATCGTTACAGCTCGCCCCACCTGCTCTTTTCTCTTCTATAGAATTCGTGTAACAGAAGGCAGCGGTTTTCAAATCATGACTGCTGCATGCAGCAGCGCATGTTACCCAGAGCTGAAGCAGCAGAGGCCGGAACAGAATAACAGGTTGATTATGGTGCGTATTGTTCAAAAATTTGGAGGCACGTCTGTTGCTGATCTCGACCGAATAAGGTCGGTTGCACAGCGGGTGAAAGCAGAGGTTGATGCGGGCAATCAGGTTGCGGTTGTGGTCTCTGCCATGTCTGGTACGACAAATCAGCTGATTGAATGGGCAACAGATATCGGCCCTGTTCATGACGCTCGTGAATATGACGTAATTTTGGCTACGGGTGAACAAGTAACGGTGGGTTTGCTAGCGATTGCGCTGCAGAATATTGGAGTTGATGCGCGGTCATGGCTGGGTTGGCAAATCGCCTTGCAAACTGACGACATTCACAGTTCTGCGAGGATTAAGGGTATTGATGTAGCGCAGATCGAGGATAGGCTTATGCAAGGCCAGGTTGCTGTTATCGCTGGCTTTCAAGGCATTAGTCCTGGAGGGCGGATAACTACGCTTGGCCGGGGTGGCTCGGACACCTCTGCCGTGGCACTAGCAGCCGCATTGAATGCAGACAGATGTGATATTTATACAGATGTTGATGGAGTGTATACGACAGATCCCCGCATTATGCCAAAAGCGCGTAAGCTTGACCAGATTACCTTTGAAGAAATGCTGGAAATGGCTTCAGCTGGAGCCAAGGTCTTGCAGACGCGGTCTGTGGCTATGGCGATGCGGCACAAAGTTCATCTGCAGGTGCTGTCTAGCTTCTCAGATGAGCCAGGAACGCTTGTGATTGATGAGGATGATGTTATGGAAGAACAAAAAATCAGCGGCATAGCCTACAGCAGGGATGAGGCTAAGGTGACGCTAGTGAGCCTGCCAGATCAGCCAGGCATTGCGGCAACAGTATTTGGGACCCTTGCTGAATATCACATCAATGTGGATATGATTGTTCAATCGGCATCTGCTGATAAACAGAATACCGACATCACTTTTTCACTTGGTGCGCTTGATTTGGACAAGGCTGTTGACTGTCTTGAAGCTATCAAGAATAAGTTAGGCTATCAGGCTCTGGTCTCTGACCCTGATATGGCAAAAGTTTCTGTAATTGGCACAGCAATGCGCTCGCAACCTGGAATCGCGCGAACCATGTTTTCTGTTCTGGCTGAGAAAGGGATAAATCTGCATGTGATTTCAACCTCAGAGATTAAGATATCAGTACTAATCGATTCAGATTACACGGAGCTGGCTGTCCGCAGCCTTCACGATGTCTTTGGCCTTGAAACAGCCTGAATCATAGCTTAATGCTATCTGGTAATCCAATATTTAGCCCTAAAAACCTCGAATCTAAAAGTTTTTGTAGTATTTTTATTCAATTTAAGGTAATCAAATGCCAGATTGGTTCGTTACCTTATGGTGTTAGTGGTTAAGACATGTACACGAAAAACGAACGGGAAATGATAGAAAATCCAGCGCTGGCCATCGGTCAGGCGCTGAAAGTTGAGCGCGACAAATCTAATATTTCACTGCAAGATATAGCTGAAAAGACGCGATTGTCGTGCGCAAACTTGACAGCTTTGGAAGCAGGGGACTTTGAAAGCCTTCCTGGCATTGGTTATATCCCAGGGTATATTAGGAATTATTGTAACGCTGTTGGGATTGATTCAGCGCCCCATATAGCCAGCTTCAAGTCGCTGTCCGATGATGTCACTAAAAAGCCTGAATACAGCTTTCCGGTTCAAGCTCTTGTGCCGCGTGTTGCGGGCAGTATGTTGGCGATGTTTGCTGTTCTTATTGGGCTGGCGGTTTATGTTGGTTGGACAGTTCTCACCTACAATCTAGCTCCTGATGATGAGCTTATAGCATCATCTATAACAAAGCCTGAGAAGCTGGCGGCTCTAGTTGAAACAGAAGTTAAACAATTTGATCAGCCTACACAGCCCTTTACTGAAGCGGAGATAACAGAGAAAGCAACAGATAGGGATCCCAACTATAGTCCGCAGCCCATAACCTCCCATCAAAAGCCAGAAACGGAACTTGTACAGGTTGAGCAATCTCCACTTTTATCTCAACCAGAGGTGATGCCTCATGCAACTGCATTGGAGTCAGGAAGTTCCACAGAAGAGACACGAACAGCGCTTGCCGTAATGGAAAATCCGGCTGAAACCGCGCCTCTACCTAATGCTGAAATGAAACTTGATCAGGCGCTAACAGGCGTGGCCGCTCGAGCAACTGCCCGCATTCCTGAAAAAGAATTGATAATCAAGGCAACAGCCAGTGCCTGGATCGAAGTCACACGCGCCAATGGTGAGGTGCTGGTAACAAAACTGATGCGTGATGGTGATGAGCTAACCCTATCAACAATCGATGAACTTTTTCTGAGCACAGGGAATGCTGGTGGGCTGCGTCTTGAGATGGTGAATCTTTCAGCTTTTGTTGCCGGTCAGACTGGAGAGATATTGCGTGACCTGCGTTTAAATCGTGAAACTCTTTTAACCCGCCGAAACCAACTCACCTATTAATCGGAATTTCTGCTTTAGCGCTTCCCAAATCGAGGCTTTAAAGTGATGATTAGACTGGTCAAGTGGGGATAAAACAGGTACCATTGGCGAGAATTGGCATTCTGGTTACTCGGTCTTACCAATAAAACAGCTACCTGCAATTACAGAGCCAAAGATATGTCCTCACAGGCTTACCGTCCTTATCGTTCAATTGAGCGCCGCAAAAGCCGTAAGATATTTGTCGGACCAGTCGCAGTTGGCGGTGATGCGCCAATTTCTGTTCAGACAATGACTAACACCCTGACCACAGATATTGCTGGAACTCTGACCCAGATAAATGCTGCTGCTGAAGCAGGGGCTGATATTGTGCGGGTATCTTGTCCTGATGAATACAGTACAGCTGCACTAAAACAAATTTGCCGAGAAAGTCCGGTTCCGCTTGTGGCAGATATTCATTTCCATTACAAGCGTGCGCTGGAAGCGGCAGATGCGGGGGCAGCCTGTCTTAGGATTAATCCAGGAAATATTGGAAGTGCTGAACGGGTTGCTGAAGTAGTGCGTGCGGCCCGTGCGAATGGATCTTCAATGCGCATAGGTGTGAATGGCGGTTCTTTAGAAAAACATCTTCTTGAAAAATACGGAGAACCTTGTCCTGAAGCTCTTGTTGAATCAGCTCTTGATCATGCTCGTCATCTTCAGGAGCTGGATTTTCACGAATTCAAGATTTCAGTAAAGGCATCTGACGTGTTTCTAGCTGTTGCCGCATATCAGCAGCTTTCAGATGTGATCGATAGCCCGCTTCATATTGGAATAACAGAAGCTGGTGGATTACGCGCAGGAACTGTAAAATCAGCGATTGGTCTCGGCAATCTTTTGTGGTCTGGCATTGGTGATACAATCAGGGTCTCATTGTCAGCAGATCCTTCTGAAGAGGTCAGAGTGGCCTATGAAATGCTCAAATCTCTGGGGTTGCGCCGTCGCGGCGTGACTGTGATTTCTTGCCCATCTTGCGCGCGTCAGCAGTTCGATGTGATTAATACAGTTCAGGAAATTGAAGAAAGGCTGTCGCACATTAATAAGCCTTTGACTGTTTCCATTATTGGCTGTGTGGTAAATGGCCCAGGGGAAGCCCGTGAAACAGATTTTGGTCTGACTGGCGGAGGTAAGGATAATCATCAGGTGTATATCTCTGGTCTGGCCCATCACCGGTTGAAGAACGATGGAATTGTTGACCACGTAGTCGACTTGGTGGAATCTCACGTTGCCAAGATGGACAGCCTGCCTGAACATTAGTCAAAGCTTTGTGGCGAACAAACGCGGGCAAGCCCTAAGAAAGGTTTGCTTTGCTTCTTTTTGGCCACTTCAATAATCAAAAATAAGGACGAAAAAAATGGATTTGCTTCAGCCGGTCAGAGGGACAGCCGATCTTTTGCCAGAAGATAAGGCTCGGCATAATTATGTTGTTTCTGTTGCCCAAGATGTAGCCAATCGATCTGGTTTTCAAGATATGGCTACACCGGTGTTTGAATTCACGCAGGTTTTCAGCCGACCTTTGGGGGCTTCATCCGATGTTGTTGCAAAGGAAACTTACAGCTTTGAGGACAGGGGCGGCACCGGACTGACATTACGGCCTGAAGGGACGGCGTCAGCAATGCGGGCGGTCATATCGAACGGGTTAACGCAGTCACTGCCTTTGCGCTGGTTTTATGCAGGTCCCATGTTTCGCTATGAGCGGCCACAGAAAGGGCGTATGCGACAGTTTCATCAAATTGGGTGTGAGCTTATAGGGCCAACCAGTCCGCTGGCAGACGCAGAAATTATCTCAGTAGGTGCTGCAATTTTATCTGAGCTGAAAGTTCTGCCGCATACAAAACTTCACTTGAATTCTCTAGGGGATCAGAAAAGCCGCCTGGCCTATCGGCAGGCTCTGATAGATTATTTAACACAATATCGCAGCAGCCTGTCTGAAGACAGCCAACGACGCCTTGACAGTAACCCGTTGCGGATTTTGGATTCAAAATCTGAGGCCGATCAAGAAATTCTGACTGAAGCCCCTCGCTTACCTTCCTACCTTAGTAATGAGGCAAAGGCACATTTTGAGCAGGTTTCTGCTTGTTTGAATAAGGCAGCTATCGAATTTGTTCTTGATCCGCTTCTTGTAAGAGGTCTTGATTATTATTCACATACTGCATTCGAGTTTATTACCGATGCGCTTGGCGCGCAGGGCACGGTTTTGGGGGGTGGCCGGTATGATGGCCTGTCAGAAACACTTGGCGGCCCACCTTTGCCAGCTGTTGGCTTCGCGGCAGGCATCGAACGGTTAGCGCTACTTGGGGATGATCATGCTGCTGCTGTGCCAGATATTGGACTTATTGCAGCCGATATAGATGCTGAGACAGAGGCATTCGGACTGGCTGTTTCACTGCGTCAGGTAGGTTTGTCCTGCGTGATGCTGATAAATGGAAATATGGGCAAAAAAATGAGGGCTGCGAGCAGGCTTGGTTGTGCAAGTGTGGTCATTGCTGGCTCAGATGAGCTCAGACGTGGGGCGGTCAGTGTACGCAGCATGGCTGATGGCGAACAGTTTGAGGTGGGAATATCTAAGCTAACAACATGGCTGTCTGAGCGTCTGAGTGAAACTTCCCAGGAAAGTGATTAAGATGAGCCTTGAGATCAATATGGACAGGGTGCTGGAGCGTCGTCAAGACATTGAGGGCAGGCTGGCTAATGCAGCTACCTTATCTTCTAACCAGCTTATGCAGCTCTCACGCGAACTGGCTGAGATTAAACCAGTGGCCCAGCAGGTTGAAATTGTTCGTCAGCTGCAGCAAAGCCTGCAGGATGCAAAAAACATAGCTGTTAGTGAAACCGATGATGAACTTATCGAACTTGCACTTGCAGAAACAGAAGAATTGGCTTCTCGACTGCCAGATGAGGAACATAAGCTCAAACTGTTACTTCTACCTAAAGATACTGATGATGCCCGAAACGCAATTATCGAAGTCAGAGCAGGAACTGGTGGCGAGGAAGCCGCTCTGTTCGCTTCTGATTTATTTGGTATGTATCAGCGCTTTGCAGCTAAATTTGGGTGGCGATTTGAAGTCATGGATATCTCGGAAACAGGAATTGGAGGCTACAAAGAGGCAACCGCAAATATTTCAGGTCAGGATGTCTTTGCCAAGCTAAAATTTGAATCGGGTGTGCATCGAGTACAGCGTGTTCCTGAAACAGAAACTGGTGGGCGTATTCATACCTCTGCGGCAACTGTTGCAGTTTTGCCAGAAGCGCAGGATGTTGACATTGAAATCAATGAAAGTGATTTGCGGGTTGATGTGTTCAGGGCGTCTGGTCCGGGGGGGCAATCGGTTAACACGACTGACTCTGCCGTTCGCATCACACATTTACCAACTGGAATTATTGTCAGCCAGCAGGATGAGAAGTCGCAGCATAAGAACCGTGCCAAGGCCATGAAAATTTTACGTGCACGGCTTTATGATGCTGAACGAGCGCGACAGCAGGCAGAAAGGGCAGCATCACGAAAAGGCCAGGTAGGAACTGGAGACAGGTCAGAACGGATCAGAACCTATAATTTCCCGCAGGGACGGGTAACAGACCACCGGATCAATCTTACCTTATACAAGCTGGACAAAATCCTGGCTGGGGAATCTCTTGAAGAAGTTATTCATGCGTTGGCGACAGAAGATCAGGCTGCTCGTCTGGCTGAAGGACAGGGGGGTGGGTGAAAACCGCAATTCCTGACGTAGACAATCCGCAGGATAGCCAGCGTCCTTTTGAACTCGAAGCAGAACTGCAAAGTGCGATGCCGGATCTGCTCCGTCAGGTTAAGTCTCGTCTGCATGCGCCCAGTTATCTGGATGCGCGCTGGCTACTTGGTCTTGCGGTTGGCCGTGATTCACCTGTTTTTGGCCACGAAAGCCTAACACTGACGGTTGCGCAGGCCGCTAAACTTGATGCTCTCATAGCCCAGCGCAACAGCGGTTATCCGATAAGTCGGATGCGCGGCAAGCGTGAATTCTATTCTTTGTGTTTCTACCTGAATGACCATACGCTCGACCCACGCCCGGACAGTGAATGTCTTGTAGATGCTGCCGTGGACTACACTCGTAGCGCAGCTTTTGACAAACAGGCATTCTCCTGTCTCGATTTAGGAACAGGGTCAGGCTGTCTTTTGCTCAGCCTTCTCAATGCACTGCCTAAAACATTTGGAATAGGAGTGGATCTTGCCCCCCTAGCCGTGTCGCAAGCCCGAGCGAATGCAGCTCAGCTTGGCCTGGCTGACCGGGCCCAGTTCATCTGTTGCGACTGGTTTGAAGGGGTAGAGGGCAGCTTTGATCTGGTTTTGGCCAACCCACCTTATATTTCAACTGGAGATAGGACACTCGCACGTGATGTGGCAGATTATGACCCATCACTCGCTCTGTTTGCCGGCGCAGATGGTCTTGTTGCCTATGCCGAATTATTGCCGCAAATTCCAGCCAGGCTTACAGTAGAGGGCCGTTTGTTTCTGGAAATTGGGGCTGAGCAGACAAATGCTGTTAAAAAATTGGCTGAACAGGCCGGTCTGCAGCTTTATGCGGTCTGTCCTGATCTTGGTGGCCAAGACCGATGTTTAATCTTTGGCAAAAAATGACGTTTTTTCTTGCCTTTATTCTCAGAACAGGGCAATAAGATATAGTGATGAGATGGCGTTATGTTGCCCTATCACCTATTTCCGATACGAAAACAAACATAATTGATTCAGTTCGAACTGATTTCACAGCATTGGATTTTTCATGAGACATAATCAGGGTCAGAACCAAAAGCGCTCGCGTGGACGTGGGCGGCGTAATAGTAACCACGGACAAACCAATTTTAACCGGAATACTGCATTTGATTCAAATGGTCCAGACGGGCGTCTGCGAGGGAATGCCTTACAATTATATGAAAAATACACAGCACTTGCGCATGATGCAAACGCTGCTGGCGAACGGATTTCTGCTGAAGCTCTGGCCCAGTTTGCTGACCACTATTACCGCATACATCAGACAATTCTTCAAGCAGCTGATCAACATCGCCGCAATCAAGAAGAGCGTCAGCAGCAAAACCGAAAGCCTGAGAGTGCTGCGTCGGAAACATCCGAAAAGTCAGCTGATGGTGTAAAGGCCGCGGAACTGCAGGATGAAGAATCGGTTGAAAGAGGAGCGCAGACTGCAGAAGAAGCTGACGAGGCTGTCGCGTGAACTATTCACGCACACTCAGCTGATGAGGTGCATATTTGCACCCTGAATTAGTGTACCCTTTTTCACAATGCGCGCAAACATCCCAAAATTAGTATGACCATAGATTTGGAGCATGGTACGCAAATGATTTTGTGATGCGTCTGCGGTATCGGGGTCAACGTTGATGGCTGCGCATCTCCCAACCGGTTCAATTATTTCAAGTTCGACATCACCAATGCAGATATGTTTGTCCGCCCATTCAAATTCTTCGAATGGTGTTTGTGTCTCAATAATCAGATTTAGACGAAACCGCCTGTTATCCACCGATGTGTGAGTGACTTTGCTGAAATCTGCCAGTGAGGCTGTGCCTCCAAGGCTGATCCAGGGGGCTTGGGTATCTGTATAGCCACCATTTGAAAGGTGGCACAGGCGCGGAGTCAGCTGAAACCGGTCTGGTAGCAAATCATGTAACCTGTCCATTACTTGTTCTGCCTCGTAAGCGGCTGTCGAGATGGCAGCCCCTGTTCTATCGGTCAGTTGGATTCGATCGCTAGTTTCATCATAGGTTAGCTTCAGTTCTGCCAGACGCGGTTCAGATAAAAGTTGAATGAAATGGCGTTTGTTCAGCCAGCCCTCATTTAGTTTTTTATGGCTGACTGGATGACCATTACTGACCGCAAAGCGTCGGTCAGCAGGAAGGAGCTGGTCAGCAATAACTTTAACCCTGGGAAAACGCTGGCCAGGAAATCCTTTAAATGGATATTGCCAGATTTCAGCGAGCCTGCAAGGTGTTGAGGTCTGATCAGAAGAACTCATTGGATTAGTTCAGCGTTCAAGGGCAGCTTGCTGCAGGGTAACACCCACATAATCAGGCGTTAGGCTATCTTTCATTTGTTTCTCAATAGCCTTGACCGCGTCAGAAAAGGCCTGCATCTGATCTTTAGGAACACCTTTTCCAGCAGGCAGTTGAACGGTCATTGGATTGACTTGCCGGTTATTCACCATAATTTCATAATGTAGGTGTGGGCCTGTTGACCGGCCTGTTGAACCGACATAGCCAATTACCTCACCTTGTGTTATTTTGCGGCCTTTGCTGATTCCCGGGGCAATACGAGACATATGAGCATAGGCAGTTTTATAGGTTGAGTTATGCCGTATCCTGACATATTTGCCATAATTTCCGTTCCATCCGGCAGCTTCGACAGACCCAGAGCCAGCAGCAAGGATGGGTGTGCCTGTGGGCACCGCAAAATCAATTCCGCGGTGCATTGCGTTAAAGCCTGTCACTGGATGCCGTCTCATACCATAGCGTGAACTTAAGCGGGCCCCGTTAACAGGCGTCCGCATCAAAGTTCGCACGGCAGATTTTCCGTTTCGGTCATACCAACCAATCTGCCCGTCAGGATGAGTGAACCGGTAATAACCCATTCTTTTGCCAGACAGAATAATACCTGCATAATTCAATTTGCCCGAACTGAGTACATCACCTGTCAGCCGGTCAACGGTCCTTTCGTAAATCAGTTCAAACTGATCGCCTCGCTGAATGTCGCGTTGAAAATCAACAGAAAAGCTCATCACTCGGACAAATTTGTCAAACGCATCAAGCGGTATATTGACCTGGCGAGCAGCTTCATACAAAGACAAATCAATCTCATTACCAGCGTGAACAGCGGCTCGATCAACGGGGCGAACAGCCTTTATTGCATGCCAGCTTAGTTCAGCGTCTTCAGGGCTGTCCCGCAATACATAATGGTCAAGAAAAATATTTCCGGCTTTGCGAGAGGTCTGCTGGCTTTTAGGCAGGCTGACTTTGAGGGCAATGGCGCGTTTATCTTCATCCAGACCAGCTGTAAATTCTGTGCCAATTTGCAGCCGGCGCAGGTTTAGATGCCG
>CABYOG010000008.1:0-10000 GCA_902520575.1 uncultured SAR116 cluster alpha proteobacterium | reverse complement strand
GAATGGTGGTTTGCGCTTTCAGGGGTCAATGGATTATTTTTGTTGACCACTCCGTAATCTATGCCCTGTTCGTTAAGCCAAACGAGTTTTTGAACATATTCTTTTATTTCAGATATGTTCTCTGCTTCTGGCCTCTCTTCTTTGAGAATGGAGTAGAGAGTGATAATACTTGGCAGGAAATAATTCAGTCCCATTGTGGCTGAATTATCCCAAAAGCCAGGCGCATCATAATCATCAAACATCTCCCCTTCGCCACCATCAGCAGAACGTTTTTTAATGTGCTGAGAAAGAGGGGTGTTAAATAAATATTCAAATGCATTGTTATTAAAATAGATGTTTAGGATGCCCTCAATTGTATCTATCAATTTATCTGGTACATTTGGTCCTGATACTAGGTATGCAGAAATCAACAGAGATTGTTGACTTGTTATTTCTTTGAAGGCATCCCTCTCTTTTCTTCCATATGAAGGTTCATTATCTGTTGCATGATTAGGGTAAAGACCTGAAAAGCCTTTCCTCCACATTGTGCTCTGCACATCCAAATTGAGAGCAGTGTTTATGATTTTTTTTGCCTGTGCGGTATTTGAGTTGCCGGCGGCGTTCGCTAGTGCTTTCAATTGGAGTATAAAATTGTTAGGTTTTTTTACTCTAAACTCATCTGATTTTGGATGGATATATGGGCACCAGGCAACAATTTCTGTTGGCGATGGAACAAAAATATCCTGCGGCAGTTTATCTAGTGCATCAGCACACTTTGTTCTCATTGTGCCATGTATGTCATACTCGCTGATATCAATGTCACGCTTTGTGTTTTTGTAAGGTTCCTTCACTCCAATTTGGCACATCGGTAATTCAGGCGATCCGTCAAATAATATCGTAAAGGTTTTTTGAGGGCTGCCACATCCAACTATCTGATTTGAGTCAAACTTCGCCTTGCCCTTCTTTGGAATAAACTCTATCCATTCCCCCTTTTTTGACGAATTAGAGTCTTTTGAAGAATTGGACCATTTTATTTGTGCCAAGCTTTCATTAACCAGAGAAAAAAACAAAATAGATGAGAGGATGAAATAAAATATTTTTGTTTTTAATAAACTCAAACTTACCTCCTGGGCATTCAAAGTAAAAAACTCAAATTTCCCATTGTTTTGAAACTAAATTGATTGCGCAATGGGGAACCTTTGGCAGCGTCTCATTTTACAATTGTATCTTTCACTCTAACTGCTGTGCATCATTATTGAAAACTTCAAGTTTATAATAATCAATCAATTGTAACTTTCCATCATTTGGCTTTAAACTCATTTGCTGCCTGTTCAAACCAACTGACTGTTTTTTGATGATGTTCAGACCCCCACATTTCTACAAATTTAGCTGTGGCATGGTCGTTCATTGTAGACAATGCGCGCAATCGTTCATTGATGTAGTCTTGCGTCAACGCGATGCCACATTTGACGGTTATGCAATATTTCCACTCGTCATATGTTCTTGGTAACTCAGCCATTTGTGTTGTCCTTTATGTTGAAAACTTTCTTGTAACCAGCAGTTAACCTCTAGTTTTAATCAGAGCCAAAATTGATGTTGTCCAACCTCATGAACACAGATGGGGAGGCTAACGCTTCATCTGGTGTGCGGTGCAACAGGCCGCCATTACCACCTTTAAAAACAGCAATGTCCCACTCATCAATAAATCGCTTGGATGAAGGGTCTTTTACTATCAACTCATTAGGCTCGCCTTTTGTGTATGCGGCCCTGTCGACAGCTTCATCAGGAAGCCATTCAGTACCTTTTCCATTATATGTAACTAATAAACGACGTGGCACATTATCGACATGATAGCGGCTACACCCTCGATTAGTGCCGACCCACAATTTTATCGAATTACTTTTTTCAATTTTGCAAAAAAGAGTGGCTACGTTGGCCATGTCATCTACCCACTCATCATAAAAGGCTTGTTTTTGGAGTTCGGAGGAGATCGTGCCTCCTAAAATTTCTTCAACGTCGTTAAGGACATTACTTTCTCGTAATTCACCGGATGCCCAAAATGGAGTTTTAACTAACTGTTTGAAAAACGGAGCAGCTCCTGCAGGTTTTTGCCGATTTACAATTTCTAACTTACTATCTCTTTCTGAAAAATTGCAGAGATTGCTCATCTCATCATTAAAGATTTGAATCATTTTATTTAACTAAGCCTTTTTATTTCGTGCCACATTGATTATCACAAATGTTATATTATAACATAAAGTGGTCTTAAGTAAAATGACAGATGCATTAGTAAAAAAATTACCAGTTACAGTATTGTCAGGATTTTTAGGAGCAGGAAAAACCACGCTCCTCAATCACATTCTGAATAATCGTGAGGGCCGAAAAGTTGCAGTAATTGTAAATGATATGAGTGAGGTAAATATTGATGCCGACTTGGTAGAAAAAGGAGGTAGTAACCTCTCTCGCACTGAAGAAAAACTGGTTGAAATGACGAATGGCTGTATATGCTGCACTTTACGAGAGGACCTCTTGATGCAGGTACGTGAATTAGCTAGCGATGGCAGATTTGACTATCTTCTAATAGAAAGCACAGGGATTTCAGAACCTTTGCCAGTTGCAGCCACGTTTGACTTCAGAGATGAAGAGGGAAATAGTCTTTCGGACGTCTCTAGGCTAGATACGATGGTAACTGTTGTTGATGCGGCTAATCTGATTCAAAATTACAGTTCGACAGATTTTTTGCGTGAACAAGGTGAAAGCCTAGGGGAGGAGGACGAGCGAACTTTAGTTGATTTATTGGTCGAGCAGATTGAATTCGCAAACATAATTTTGCTTAATAAAACTGACCTTGTTACCGAAGCTCAACTCGAAACCGTCAGGGCAATTATTCGTAGCTTAAATGCAAAAGCCAACATTGTTGAGACCACTCAGTCCCAAATTGACCTAGACAGGGTAATGAATACGGGGGCTTTTAACCTTGAAGAGGCTCAAGAGCATCCACTTTGGGCTCAGGAACTTTACAATTTTAAAGACCATGTTCCAGAAACTGAGGAGTATGGAATAACGAGCTTTGTTTATCGTGCAAGAGCACCTTTCAATCTTGCAAAAATACATGCTTTCTTTAATCAAGAATGGCCAGGCGTAGTAAGAGCAAAAGGTTTTTTCTGGTTAGCAAGTCGCCCAGATTTTGTAGGTGAGATGTCACAGGCTAGAGCGTTTGTAAGGCATAAAGGCATTGGACGCTGGTGGACTGCAGTTCCAAAGGAACGTTGGCCAGATAGCAAAGAATTTAAATCAATGCTGGATGGTCTTTGGGATGCAAACTATGGAGACAGAAGACAGGAAATGGTTTTTATTGGTTTAAGTTCAGAAATGGATGAGAAGGCAATTACAGCAAGATTAGACGCTTGTTTGGTGGACAATTACCTCTCAGATGAAGCCAGTTTCAAAAGTGATAACGACCCGTTTCCACTATGGTTTCAAAATGCTTCCTAATTGAATGCGGTCAGAAAATTAAGTTTCCAAAAGTGGAAGATGGTGTTAAGGAGCTAGGGGATCGATTTGTTGTTTTTGCATCTTGGCTTCACAAATGCGGAAAATATAAAAAATTAGATGCAAGCAACGACAGTTGCAACTTTCATATCATTGATATGATGCTTCTCAGCAAATACCCCTAGACCATCTACTATTTTCCCTGCTGAGCGCTGTTTTGTTCTAGCCAAGCTTTAAAATAATCTTCTAGAGATTTGCGCTCTATACCTTTAGTTATAAAGACAATCCTTGTTCTCTCATCACTATCCGGCCATGCATCCAGCCAAATGGGATCATGAAATATATGCTGCACTCCATGAATAACTAACGGTTTATTCGGCTGATCCTTTGTTTTAATCACACCTTTGATGCGAAGCAAATTATTGCCATGAATTATAGTCAAAGCTTCAATTGAGGTAGCAAAGTTCTCGACATCAATGGGAAAATTAAAGGTAAGCGTGAACGAGCGAATATCAGAACCATGGCGAGAAATGTCGTGACTATGACTATGGTCATGACTGTGAGGCGAGTCATGGGTTTGATGATGGTCAAAATCTTCAGCTTCAGAGTTTAGCCACCTCCTCACATTCATTCCTTTAGTTTCTGGGTCATAAAGCGAAGTGTTAAAAAGCTCATTAGGGTTAAATTCAGGAGTCTGTAAGTCAATAATTGGTGCCAAATGATTTAAACTGGAAATTAATTCCCGCAGATTACCAAGTTTCTCATTCGACAGGTCCCCTTCAAGTAAGTCTGTCTTGGTGATCACAATTCTATCAGCAACTGCTGCCTGCTTTTGGCTTTCAAAATGTTCATTCAGTGTCTCAAGACCGTTTAATGCATCAATTGTGGTGACAACCCCCCCAAGAAAATATCTTCGGTCAAGCAACGGGTCATTCATCAACGTGTGAATAACTGGTGCAGGATCCGCCAAGCCAGTTGTCTCAATGACTAGACGATCAAATTTGGGTATCTGCTCTTTCTCTTTTTTGCTAGAGAGCATCATTAATGTTTCATGAATGTCACCCCTTACTGTGCAACACAAGCAGCCAGATGTCATTTCAACAATCTGCTCGTCAGCATGTTGAATCAGAAGTCCATCTAGACCTGTGGCACCAAATTCGTTGACTACTACAGCTGTATTCTCAAACCGTTCATCAATTAACAGATTCGACAAAAGAGTGGATTTGCCACTTCCAAGAAACCCAGTGAGCAATGTGACCGGTATTTTTTTCGAACCATGAGTGCTTGTCATAAAAATTATTTAGGTAAGTTTCACAGATCCATGGACCATAGTGGTACAAGTTTTGTCAGCATTATTGAGCTATTTTAGAACTAAGTTTTCAAGATCAGTTGAATTTATTTCTGCTATCGATTTCTGAACCTTCAAACTTCTTGTCTCACCCGAAGGTGAATGTATTGATATAACGGTTTCCTTTGATGGGCAGCCAGACTCCAAGCAGTTTAGCTCAGAAATACTGACAAAATCGTTTTCTGATAGACCAAAGTGACTACCAACTATTCTTTTCAAATTTTCTGTGGAAGTTCTATTTGGCCGCTTACGTTCAAACATTCCAATCATATTTTTATCCCACAAGACTTGTCCATAGTATATTTCCTTTCGCATCACCGATAAAAATGTGCGTATTGCATGCAGATACAGCCATTGCGGTTATTTCGGAGCCTGTTGCTTTCCGGATAGGAATTACTCCTTTTGACTCACTTACTTCGGCTGCCAACACACTTCCATCGCGAAAACCTGCAAACAATGCTTCGTCACCTGGCAAGGCTGTGACGCATGTGACAAGCTCGTTGTTGTTACTTGCCACACAAACTGGTTTTCTTTCCATGGGGCCAAACTTACCATCGAACGGCCAACAGACTGCTTCGTGAGCGCCTGAGGTCACAAGGAAGGGCGTTCCCTCTACCCAATCGAAACTTTTGATTTTTGCTGGATACCCAGACATTGCGAGGTTGGCCTTATCCCTAACTCTCCATCCATGTAAAGCATTCTCTTGCATAGCTGTTACGATAAACTTTCCGTCTGGACTGAAAGTTATCTGATTGTGTGACCCATTCCAGACTAATCTCGACGATTTCCATCGGTTTTTATGTTTTTCCCATATTGTTGCTCCACCATAATGAGCTACTGCAAGACGACGCCCTTTAGCATCAAATGCTAAGCCTCCAATAGTGCTGGGATGCTCAAGTCTTGTGGGTCTCAAATGAAGTTCATCCCACACGTAAGCTGAATTTCCAGACGAGCACGCAGAATAATTTTTGCTTGATGCAACGCAGTCAACCCATTTCGAATCAAATTTATATATTTCCTCAGTAGCACCATCCTGAGTAATTCTAAGGAAACGTCCATCATCTCCGCCGGTCAGCACCCCACCAGTATCTGCAACCATACTCAAAATCACGCCCTTATGGGCTTCGACCGTTGTATAGGCAAGACCTGGTCGAAAGAAACGTACGGCTCCATCTCCAAAACTCACTGCAACAGATTCAGTAATGGTGACTGCGTCAACAACTGGAATATCCGTTTGTATGTTCAGCCCTCTTTTTTCTAGTTCAGTTCTTTGGGCATTTGGAAAAGCGCTCATCTGACTATGCAAATCCAAACTCAATGTGCTTTGCAACTTTCAAAGCCCTCTAATAAATTCATGTTCTCAAGATTGCGACCTATAAAAACCACACGAGAGCTTCTAGATTTACCCTCAGGCCAAAGACCCATTGGAGACGCATCCATCAGCATGTGAACACCTTGGAAAACATATCTTTCATCAACTCCAGTAAAGTTCAAAATACCTTTGGACCGTAAAATATCTTGTCCTTGTGTCCGCAACAATTCTCCAAACCAATTTTGAAATTTATCTAGGTCGAGAGGAGTCTCAGAAGTGAAAGAAACGCTGGTTACATCATCATCATGTTCGTGATCATGGTCTGAGTCCAAAAAATCCGGTTCTACTTCGAGTATCCTATCAAGGCTAAAAGCGTCCAAGCCAAGCACTTCATCAAGAGGAGCTGAGCAATGCGTTGTTTTGATAATTTTTGCAAAAGGGTTTATTTTTTTGATTCTATTTTCAACTTCATTTGTTTCTGAAGCTTCTACAAGATCTGTTTTATTCAGCAATACAACGTCGGCAAATGCAATCTGCTCCTCAGCTTCATGATGTTCACCTAATTGGTCGCTTAGGTGGACTGCATCGGCCACTGTTACTATTGCATCCAATTTTGTTTTATCTGCCACATCTTGATCCACAAAAAATGTCTGAGCAACAGGAGCAGGATCAGCAAGCCCAGTTGTCTCTACAATGATTGCGTCCAATTGATCTGCGCGTTTCATGAGACCGCCAAGAATTCGGATTAAATCGCCTCGAACAGTGCAACAAATGCAACCATTGTTCATTTCAAAAACTTCTTCATCGGCATCAACTACCAGATCGTTGTCAATGCCCTCCTCGCCGAACTCGTTTACTATGACTGCGAAACGACGCCCATGTTCTTCTGTCAAAATACGATTCAAGAGTGTCGTCTTTCCTGCACCCAAAAAACCAGTTAATACGGTGACAGGAACTTGTGCTTCTTCAGTCATTTTTTACTCCAACATTGATACTAACATATTGCACACTTGAAAATGATTAGACTTTAAGTGCGAAAGCTAGGAAAATTTATTGTTACTTTATAACATAAAATAATAACTATAAGTCAATTAGTCATATAACTAGAGAATAACTTGATATTTTGCCCAGGGTCCCTGGGCAGGTAGCGCTTGTCACTAAAAGTGGGGGTGAAAAGCTAATTTATATAGTAATGCAACTGCCTGAGGAAAGCTGGGCTTCACTTAAGCAAATATTAAATTCGTAGAGCGGCAACCCCGATGACGTCACAAAGGTAATGGATCAATTCAGTATAAACTACGCTATGCTCCTTATTTTAGGCTTTTATTTTGGGGGCGGAGCAGTGGAAGGATTCTTGGAAAATAGGGGCAAAAAACAAAAGTAATATTATTGCGCAGAAAAGTCTCTGTAAGTAATTGAATTTACAGCGACTCGCGACTCGACTGTCGAACTTTTGTCGAACCGCCGCGTAAGTGTCTGATTTTATGGGGGGTCGTCAGGCTCATAACCTGAAGGTCGTAGGTTCAAATCCTACCCCCGCAACCAAAAAATATTCATGTAAATCAATAATATAGCCGCCTCTGTTTTGAGGCGGCTTTTTTGTGTTCTAAATTATTGCCGCGTTCATTGCTGCGTTTATCGTCTTGGTAGACTCTCAAGGGTGGTATCACGGATAAAGTCGATTGAGTTAATATTGCTATTTTTTTGTAAAATAATACTGGAATGCGGAGCGGGTGGCGTTCAGCGTTATCTTTTGCATAAAGATGAGTGCGACAATTTAACTTGAATAGAATAGCTAAATAAGCATTTTTTAATTTTACTCTCCCCTAACAGTAAAGTTTATGAATGAATTTTAGGAAGAGATGGCCCGATGAGAACACCACTATTATTGCTAGTTACTATTTTTCTAACTTATTCAAATTTGGGATATGCGCACTCCCCAGTGGGGTTTGTAATTCCAAAAGATGGCTCAGTCATAAAACAAGCTCCAGAGAAAATGGAAATTGTTTTCACTGCTCCTGCTAAATTAATCAAACTTGAATTCTCTCGTGTAATCACAGGTGAAAAATCCACTCTAATTGGAGGACTGCTCGGTTCAGAAAAATTGGAAGAAATTCCTTTGGACAAGTCTCATCTAATGAAAGAAGGCAAACGTCACTTAGTAAATATCCCAGCTCTTGAAGTGGGAATCTACAAAACAACCTGGCGAGCTTTAAGTGAAGATGGGCACGCTATTAAAGGAACTTTTAGTTTTGAGGTTTCAGCCAAAGGGGTCGATGTATCTGGCACTGCAGACGAACTCCTTCAGGGTGAGGGCAAGATAAAGCGGGTGAGGGGTTCGAAAATTACAATTAAACACGGGGCGTTAGGAGATCTGATGCCAGCAATGACGATGGAATATGATCTTCAAGGTGTGAGCTCTGGGTCGGACTATAAACGAGGTGACACAATCATTTTCAAAATAAATAAAGATCTTGAAATTGTAAGTATCCAACCGAAATAGCGAAGACAAACTCAAAACACACAATCCACGTGTTACGTTGAATAGGTAAAAAATGGTAAAGAGCGGTAATTTGAGAGACAAAAGTTTGAGTATAAAAATCTCAAAAATTTTGCAAGGAGCAATCTGTGCGGTATCACTATTCTTAATCGTTCCTGCGGCTAAAAGCGATGAAAAAACACCCCAAGCTATCGAGTATGTGTCTGTCTTTGACGCTTATGAAAACTGGGAGTGGGAAGAAACCTCTGACTGGTTGAAAGCGAATCAAAAAGTAGATGAGATTGGCGGTTGGCAATATTACTCTCGAGAAGTAAGTGAAGAGGCCAATTAGGATAGCTATGTATAGTTGGTTCTTTAAACTAGGAGTTTTTCTACTAATCACCGGTTGCTCATCCTATAAATTTAATGAGAGTCTATTAAAACTAAATGAGAATGAAGAAATAGGTGCTGTTGGCCAAATAACTACTGTGACAAGTGAGTCACAGAGAAAATTTTTAAATGACCGCGCTGCAACCTTGCTCAATGAAAAATTAGGTGTGGATGAAGCTATCGAGTTGATGATCGTCAAAAGCCCTGATTTTCAATCACTCCTTTTTGATCATCGGAGCAGATTAGCTGAAGCTGCTCAGCAGGGCCGTATTTCTAACCCGGCCTTTTCTTTTGAGAGAATGGTAAAAGGAGCTGAGACCGAATATGGTAGATTTTTAAGTTTTGGATTGTTGGAGCTTTTTACATTGCCCCTCAGAAAAGAAACTTCCAAAATCTCTGTTGAATTAGGTCATGTAAAATTAGAGGCAGAGGTTTTTGAAAAAATAAACGACCTAAGGGTAGCCTGGTACGATGCGGTCGCATCTCAAAAACGAAAAGAACTTTATGAAGACGCATTTATTGCTCTTTCTGCAAATGCGGAACTTGCCAAACGCATGAAAAAGACAGGCAACATGACCACCAGCGACCGTATACGCCAACAGCTTATTTTGTCTGGAGCAACAGTAGCGATCGCAGAGGCGAGAATGAAAAATATCTCAGCCCGTGAAAAGCTTACGCGCAAAATTGGACTTTCTAGGGATGAAGAAAATGTGATGGATTTACCTCAGGCCCTTCCTGAAGTACCGAACGACCCAATATCAATTGCGGACCTAGAATACGAAATAAATAATAGGCTGGATGTTAAAGCTGCTCGATTAGAATACGAGCTGTTGCTTAAGGGACTTGGCCTTGATGAATTGGGTTCTTACACTGATATAGAACTCGGATACAGAAATGATCGCATCAATGACGCTGGCTCTATTTCAAACAAGAAAGGTTATGAATTGGAGGTCAAAATACCAATTTTTGACTGGGGCGACTTGCAGAGAGATATAGTTCA
>CABYOG010000007.1 GCA_902520575.1 uncultured SAR116 cluster alpha proteobacterium | reverse complement strand
GAGATTTTCTTCGACTGTCATAGCCGGGTAGGCTTCTTTTGCTTGGGTTACCTGAACGAGGCCAAGGCGCATGCGCTCGTGAGGCTTCAATTTCGAGACACTCACGCCATCAAAAATGACCTCACCTTCCATCAGAGGGATCAATCCTGAAATAGCTTTAAGCAAAGTAGACTTTCCAGTGCCGTTCCCTCCTAGGAGGGTAACAATACCGCCACTTGGCACTTCCATATCTATACCACGCAGGATTTTTAGATTGCCATAGCCCGCGTGCACACCCTTGATCTCAAGCAATATTCCCCCCTTGCAGCTTCAATCAAATGAATACCCTTTTGGACGATTAACAGCTTAATTCAAGGTAAACATTTAACTTTAAGTGTAAAATGATATGATACCTTTTTAGATACGCAAACACTTATTTGATGAAAAATCATCATTATTTCACACATAGCTAACTCAGCTTTTTTGTGATGTTTTTTAGAAGGCAGAGTTCATCCTTTGTATGATTTCCTCTATCATCTTTTCTGCTGGAGTCTTCCACCAACGGTCACGTGAGAAAATTTCGACTTCAATTGGGCCAAAATAGCCAGCTGCTTCAATCATGTGGCGCCATTCACAAAGCGCGATTTGGCCGTCGCCTGGCATTCCACGATCAAGCCGGAGGTCCCTTGTGTCAGCAAGCCAATCGGAAACATGGTAATTCAAAATACGCCTACCAGCACGTTTCAATTTTTCCTGCAAATCATGTTCCCACCAAAGGGCATAGGTGTCGATGGCAAGGCCTATGTCATGAGAATCATCCATTTGATCAAGAATATCGAGTGATTCTTGAAGAGTTGAGACAATTGACCGAAAGCCACAGACCATTGGGTGCAGAGGCTCAAAGGCCAGTCTGACCCGATAACTGTCAGCAAGCTCCGCTGCTAAAGCAAGCCGTTCTACTAATAAACTACGGGCATAATCGATATCACCATTGTGGCCTGCAGACTTCAGTGCCTCAAATCCACCAGTAATTATCACAAGAGTTCGGGCACCAAACATATCAGAAAGATCAAGCTGCTTGCGAAGCAACGCTTCATCTTCGAAGAGGCATGCAACACAAAGAGACTCAGCCGTCATACCAGCGCTATCCCATATCCGTTTGGCTTCGGAAATACCACAAGAGTTGATCATTGGCGTCCATAGCGCGGTTCTTTTGATGCCTGCATTTCGAAGCACTGCCAGTGAATTAGCGAAATCACATTGGCCTGAAAGTGTCACTTGATGCACGCAAAGGTCATCAAGCTGCAGCTGACGAAGTGCGTTTACCATGTGGCTCTCCCGCCAGTCACATCAAAAATTTGACCGGTGGTAAAACTGCATGCTGGGGAAGCAATAAACGCTGCTACACTGGCAATCTCTTCAGGTGTACATAGACGCCCCATGGGGATCCGGCTTTTCTTATCTGCAATATATTCCGCGCTCATCTCATCCAGCAAGTCCGTCATTGCCATCGAAGGCGCAATACAATTTACTGTAATCTCTGATGGTAGCAATTCACGCGCCAGCCCCTTCGCAAGTCCTATGACGCCGGCTTTTGCTGCGCCATAGGGCACGGCACCCGGGTTGCCTTCCTTTCCTGCAATAGAGGAAATAATGATAATCCGGCCTCGTTCCCGTTCCCTCAAATGACCAAGAGCGGCCTGCACAGTCAGAAATACCCCTGTCAGATCAACCGACATCACCATTTGCCATTCTGACAGCGAATAATCCCACAACGGTTTTGTTGGCCCATTCACCCCAGCATTTGCAATAACGCCATCGATATCACCAAGAGCTGCGAGGCTGGCAGCGAACCCCTCATTTGTCTGCAATGGGTTGGTGACATCAACAATCTGACTGTCAGCGAAAACTGGATTGTTCTTCATACCAGAGTCATCGAGATCCCAACCAGAAACCTTTGCCCCTAGACTGTTAAAAAGCGAACTGATAGCTAAACCAATGCCTTTGGCTGCACCAGTTACAATGAAGTTTTGACCGGCAATATCGACCAGACTTTTCAATTTGATCTCCCCATTTTGAGTTCCACTAGTAATTAGTTGTTCGGCACCCATTGAAGAATATGGCTGGCAACCGCGACAAGCTCATCATTCTGATTCGTAACCTCAATACCAGCTGTCGACCGGCGCCGCACAACATCAATTTCGCTTACAGTATATGCGACGGTAATCGTATCGCCCAGGAAGACTGGCTTTAAAAATCTAACCTTGTCATACCCAACTGAGACCGGAGTTTCTTCTGCCTCACGACTATGAGCAATTATCTGGGTCGAGACTGTAGACATAAATCCAACGGTTAGAGCACCATGTGCCATCAACCGACCATAACTAGATTTTTCCATGTAAGCCTTATTGACATGGTTTGGAGAAAAATCACCTGTTATGCCCGCAAACTGGTAGACATCACTTTCTGAGACCGTCTTGGTGAAGCTAGTGGTATCGCCAACTTTAAGATAGAAATCCGTCATTTTAATCCCTCCTAAATTTCATTTAATTTGAGAGTTGAATGCGCTTTCCACCCGTTGCTGCGCGCGCAGCTGCGAGTGTAGCATCAAGTGACCTGCTCCCATTTAGCGCATCGACAATAGGTGTTTCACAGCCGCGTGCAACGGCCCGCAAATGTTCGCACTGCGCCACATAGGCATCAATGAATGGCGCCTCAATTACTTCAGGCGCGATCTCCTGGTGCCAGTTACCATTATCATCAGCATGCTTCCACAGCACCAGATTCGGAAATTCCAGCGCACCTTGAACACCCAAAAAGCGAATGCTATTCATGCCAGTCTTAGGAAATTTTACACTTTCACCAAGCGCCATTTCCCAGGTCCAGGGGGACGGCGTGCGATCCGAAAGCAAAAAACTTCCAACCGCCTGATTGGCAAATTTCAAGCTTATTGCAACCGCATCTTCCTTCTCGAAATTTTGATCATGATTCGTCATCTCAGCAGACACCGACGCGATGTCACCACATATAAAACGCAAGAGATCAATTTCATGAATTAGGTTGGTCAAAATTGGGCCAGCCTCAAAATTACGGCGCCACGCTGGAGCGAAATAGTCTTCATCCTTGCGCGTTGTCCACTGACCACTTACCGCCATCAGCCTGCCGATGCGGCCATTTTGAATAATATCTCGCGCTATTTGCGCGCAAGGGTAATATCGCCTCTGATGGCCAACAAGAACTTGGCATCCCTGTTCAGCTGCATAGTTAGTCACCTCGTCAGCCTCTTTCGTGGTCGCAGTAATCGGCTTTTCAACCAATACCGTCTTGCGATACTTGAGAACCATCATCAAATCAGCATGGTGACGCTCCGTTGGGGTGGCAATGATAACTGCATCAACATCTGTCTTTGAGAGCATGCTCTCAGCATCAGCAAAAGCCTCAAGGCCGCGAGTTTCCGCAAGCTTTGCTGCTGCGGGCGCTGGGTCTGCAATAGCTACAAGCTCGATCAGCGCCAACTCATCAATGGCCTTAATATGCCTCGTGCCAATCGAACCAGCACCAATCAGCCCAATTCTGAATACATCCATTGACGGTCCCCACTACATCATTTTTTAAAATAATTACTGTCCATTTCAGACAGAGGTGAATTCATGTTTGGTACAAACCCCATTCGGTCAAGCAGATCTGTTTGCAAGTCAATTCCTGGAGCGATCTCAATTATGTGCAAGCCATTTTCTCGCAACTCAAAAACCGCTCGCTCAGTAATGTAAATAACTTTCTGACCTTGCAATAATGATTGGGGACCTGAAAAGGTTATCTGGTCGACCTTATCAACCAGCTTAGAGATCCGCCCATGCTCTGTCACTCGCATGACGCCAGAACCCACCTCAGTGCGGGCGCCACCTGTATCAAAAGTGCCGCAAAACACCACCTTACGTGCGTTTTGGGCAATATCAATAAAACCGCCCGGCCCAACGGTATTGCCGCCGAGCTTGGAAACATTGACATTGCCGACAGCGTCTATCTCACCAAAACCAAGAAAGGCTATGTCCAGTCCACCGCCCGAATAAAAATCAAACTGCGAAGGGCCGTCGATCATACAACTTGGATTCATAGCATACCCAAACAGATCTCCATCCATTAACCTGCCGCCATAGGTGCCATGCTCAATAGTCTGAAAATATCGCGCCGATTTGCCATCATGGTCGATCAACTTGGCAATCTGGTCGGGAATACCAAAGCCAAAATTTATCACAGCATTATCATAAAGCTCCTGTTGAGCGCGGCGTGCTATTACCAAACGTGATGAAAACAACGGCTCAGGTTGAGCAAAACCCTCTCTACGTTTCTGACCAGACAACGCTGCGTCATAGACCACTTCGTAGCCCTGCTGCTGTGTTTCATCAACAACAACAGCATCGACCAGCACCCCCGGAATACGCACTTCGCGTGCCTTCATGCTATGGCGTGGAACCATTCCTCGTACCTGGAAAATTACTTTTCCACCACTGTTATGTGCTGCGGCGGCTATCGCATAAATGTCAAGATTAGCCGGCTCTTCCTCCAATGAAATATTACCCTCTTCATCGGCGTAACTACCACGAAGAAGTGCTACCGTTACTGGAATTGGCAGATAGCGTAAATAATCTCTACCTTCTATGGTTATAATTTCCGTCAGATTTTGCTTTGCAGCCTCGTTCATGCGTCCACCATCTAGCCGCGGATCAACAAAGGTACCAAGCCCAACATGGGTGATTAACCCAGGACGACCAGCGGCTACCTCGCGCATCAATTGCATGATCACCCCACCAGGCAGCACATAAGCCTCAATATCGTTATTCCGCGCCATCTGCTGCATCCGTGGTGACCATACCCAATGCCCCCCAATCACACGGCTGGTCATGCCTACATGAGCAAATCGATTCATGCCACGCTCCTGCCTATCGCCTATACCAAGCGCATGAATGCAAGTTAAATTTCGGGGATGGCCCGTTTCAAGAAAGCTTCGCTCCACAGCCGCATGTAGTGCGCTCGCCTCAACCAAACCGCCACCGCCACCAGCAAGACCAATCGTATCACCATCCTTAACCATGGCTGCAGCTTCGTCCGCAGAAAGGAATTTTACCTTTGTCATCTTGCTTGTTCATAGATGTCGAAAAGGCCGACATCCCCCTTCATCATCTGTCGAGCCATAACCATACGGTGAATTTCTGAAGTTCCGTCATATACCCGCGCGATGCGCGCATCTCTGTAATAACGCTCAATCGGCAAATCACAGCAATATCCAGCACCACCATAGATTTGAACCGCTCGGTCAACAACCCGCCCAAGCATTTCTGAAGCCTGCACTTTTAGCATCGATATCGCACCCCGCGCCTCTTCTCCAGCATCAATACGGCTTGCCGTCTGCCAGAGGGCCAGTCGGCAAGCGTTGATCTCCATCGCCGAGTCGGCGAGCATATGCTGGATCATCTGGAATTCCCCAATTGGTGAGCCAAATTGCCTTCTATCCTTAGAATAACGAAGACAGCTATCAAGGATCATGCTGCTCCTGCCCACGGCTCGTGCGGACACCTGCGCTAACCGCACACGACCAAGAGTTGCTAGCGCCAAATTTAAACCTTGGCCCTCCTTCCCAAGAAGGCAGCCTTCACTAAGTTTCACATTCTCGAAGTGCATTTCTACGTGTGAAGTACCCTTTAGCCCCATCATCGGCTGATCTCGACCAACGGTGAACCCTGCAAGCCCCTTGTCGAGAATAAATGTGGAAATTCCACGCGCACCTACGTCCGGGTTCGTGACTGCGGTAACAATGAAGAAGTCAGAATACAAACCATCCGAGATAAAATGCTTAGAACCGTTCAGCACCCAACCGTCATTCTTTCGGACTGCTCTAGTTTTTATAGCAGCAGCATCAGACCCCGCCTCAGGTTCAGTGAAGGCTACAGAAAAGGTTCGGTCACCACGAACCGCAGGAATTAGATATGTCTCGATCTGCGCGTCTGTGCCCTCTAGCAAAATTTCGTAAACATTGCCGAAGGCACGGCGAACCAAAATGTCACTAGTGCGGCCAAACTGCTCTTCAGCGATCATCCAGTCCAAGACCGACAGACCACCACCGCCGTATTTAGTTGGAATATTAACTGCATAAAGACCGAGTTCCTGTGATTTAGCGCGGATCTCAGAGGCCACATCATCAGCAAGTCGACCAGTCTTTTCGATGTCTTCCTCTAACGGCCGTAACTCAGACTCAATGAAACCTCGGATGCTTGAAACAAGCAGATGCTGCTCCTCAGACAAAGAAAAATCCATTAAAAATACCCCTTTGTCGCGCCACCATCTACAGCAATGCCCGCACCATGAATATGGCGTGCCTCATTACTACAGAGAAATGCAACAAGCGCTGCAGTATCCTGTGGCTGCCCAAGACGGCGAATGCCTTCGGCCTGCATACGCTCAGCTCGCACATCATCGACACTCCGATTCTCATCACGCGCCCGTGTCTCGAGAAGTTGTTGCAAGCGCTCGGTCTCCGTCTGACCCGGATTAATCCAATTCACATTTACATCATCTTGAAGGCCTTGACCCGCCAGTGCCTTGCTGAAATTTGCAAGCGCCGCATTGACTGCACCACCAACCATAAATTTGGCATCAGGAGTGCGCGACGCGCCACCCACAATCATCACCACATTACCGCGCGCGGCAACAAGCGACGGCCAGAAGAGGCGTGACAGCCGAACCCCGGCATGGAATTTAAGCGCAAAACCATCAATGAAATCAGTATCATTTTGGTCAGGGAATACACCACCCTTAGTTGCGCCTGCGCTATGAACTAAAATATCACAAGAATTAAAAGCTTTACCTTGCGCGTCGAACACAGACTGGCACCCTTCATGTGTTCGCAGGTCGGCAGCACAGGCCTCAACACGGCCACTAGAATTGGAAGCAATTCTCTTAACCGCTGCATCGCAATTGGATTGACTGCTGCCGCTAACCATAACATCTGCACCTTCTCTTGCTATACGCTCAGCGATAGCGAGCCCAATGCCCCTCGTTCCACCAGACACAAAGGCAGTCTTCCCTGTCAATAAACCCATTTTTATCCTCCCTCGCGGTCGTACGAGCCGACATAATGTGTTTCAATACCCTTCACACACCCATAAAGACTACGCAATGTTGGAATAGCGAGACCAGCCTCGTCAGCAAGCTGCAGTGGCACGCCATAAATAAATTCGACTTCGCTAGGCCGGCGCGCCAACACATCCAAGCAAAGAGAAGATTTGTTGTCACCGGTACCACCCGGTGCTGTCATCAACTCAAGTCCCTTTACCACCACGTCGCGATCAAGATTAATATTTTGAGAGCGCGCAATTGAAATTGCCTCGTCGAGCGCGGCATAACAGACCGTGCGAAGTGGCTCAAGTCTCAGGATTTCAACACTAGTCAGATTAGTTACTCCAGAGACAGCACTCATCGCCATATTGCCAATAAGCTTTTTCCAGATTTCCATTCTGATGTCAGTACTTGCATATGTCTCCAACCCGGCCGCTGTAAATGCAGCGGCGACCGCTTCAGCGCGCACTGAAATGCCGCCACCCCATTCACCAATGTAGGAAGGCACTCGGTCAAAATCGCGGATCTGCCCAGGACCTGTTTGAGCGCCAGCCATCGAGGTCAACCCGCCCAGGATATTCTCAAGACCAAGAACGTTCGCAAGAACATCCTCGTTGCCTAGGCCATTCTGAAAACTTATAAAAACGGCACCTGCATCTGCAAGATGCGTCATTGCAAGCGCCGCCTGATGGGTTGCTGTTCCCTTACATTGTACCAGCACAATATCAGTTTGCTCAATCTGTTTAACGTCATGTGTTGCCTTCAGCATGAGTCGCCTGTTGTCACCATATCCAGAGACCAGAAGTCCATTCTTTTGGATTGCATCGATGTGTTCACGATTAGTATCCACAAGCGTTACCTCAAGACCCCCTTCAGAGAGGATTGCACCAAACAGGGCCCCCATACCACCAGCACCAACGACGGTCACATGATGAATTTGTTTTGTCATGTCATCTTCCCTTTCTGGACGAGCTAGTTCACTCAAGCCCTCTCTTTTTTCGCAAGAGACGATGCACAGCATTAAGCCCCAAGTAAAAGGAATCTGCACCAAACCCAACAACGCTGCCATCACTGACTCCTGCTGTGAGGCTCACCTGCCTGAATTTTTCTCGACTATCGTTGTTCGATAGATGCACCTCGACCTTAGGGCCATCAAACATTGCCAGCGCATCACGAAGTGCTATCGAAGTATGCGTATAGGCAGCCAAGTTGAACAGAATCGATGTGGCTTTATCGCGCGCCTCCTGAAGTGCAGTTACGAGAACTCCCTCTTCATTCGATTGTATGATTTCTATACTCCGGCCGAGCCGCTCAGCTTCAACAGCAAGCTCTTTCAAAATATCAGCCATGCTATCTGAACCATAAATTTCCGGTTCACGTGTCCCGAGCAAATTCAGGTTGGGCCCAAAGATGACCAGTATATCAACCATTTTACTTTTATCCCCACTTTGTATTGAGATTATTCGAATGTTACTTTTATTTCGCCAAGCTCACCAAAATTAGCGTGTACATAATCTCCAGATGAAAAGGATTGTGGCACCGATGCGGCGCCCGTAGAGATAAAATCTCCTATCTGCAATTCGTAGCCACGCGATGCCAAATGATTAACAAGATCGGCGGCGGCTTGCTCCGGAACGCAACGCATTTCCCCGAGAAAATTATCAGCAGGCGTGCCATCACTCACTGTAAGTTCAATTAGATGCTGTTGGTAATCTATCCCCTGCCAATCTTCTACGGGATCGCCGAATATAAAACCCATGCCGCCGCCATTATCTGCAATCGTCATAAGCGAATTTTCTGCCTTTTTGGCATCTTCTAGCTTAAAGCGATTACCTATAATCTCTATCGCTGGATGAAGCACCATCATGGTTTCCATCTCAGAAGCAGTCCAAGGCATCTGTCGAAGATGCGGTTTGGCAGTCAGCTGGAAGGCGAATTCAGCCTCGGCTCGAGCACCGGGAAAATATTTAATTTGCAGGTTATGATTCGCTCCAAAATAACTTCTGGACTGAAATATGCGGCCAGGAATTACATCCTCATGACCGTCAAGCTCACGCATTCTTGCGCTAGTCGCGCCAACTTTCCAACCAACCACGCCCTGTTGGAGTTCCTCATACATACAATCCTGGACAAAATAGGCCTCTACTCGATTAAGTGGAAAAAAACAAGAATCAATATTGATCAAGTTTCCAGGATTACGCCATGAATTTGCTAGCATATTAGCTAACTCGACTAGTACGGGCTTACGCCTTTCTTCCATCTATTTACCTCCTCAACAACCTAAATAGCTGTCGATAGTAAACTTCAAACTTACAGGCAATGTGTTAAGCTAGAAAGAGCAAATATGATGAAATAACATCATGACGAAATATTCGCTTGCCAATCATTAAATGCTGTGTGCTGAAGGCAAGTTTTCTGAAGTATAAACAGGAGATTCATTCAAGAATGTATCCTATCATTTCACTATAATCATAGACCAACTCATCGACCGCAGAAGCAGTGCGCTCCTTGTCGTTCAAGCATCAACCCCTTCGCCATTACTTATCCAACAGGAAAAATACAGATTCGAAAAGAAAAAAATGATTGCAAGAAATCAAGTGATGCATAGGTCAGGCTCACTTAATCAGGAAAATTAACTTAGAAGCCATTTTTTATTAATGTCGAAGACGCGAGTGTAAAATGGCGGAGAAATGAGACAAGTCCTGAACCCGAATTTTACAATTCGGGATTTGTTGACTGCTCAAACCAAAACAGCTTGATTGCATCTATGGTTTTGATACCGTTGGTGATGGAGAGCTTTTGCATGTGCGCAACAGCAACGAGGTAATTTATGTCAGCTGCGTTAGGCCCGCAAAAATACCGGCCAATTCATTTTATGCTCAACGGACAGGCGCATGAGATCGAAAGTCTCCGCCCTGATACAACCCTACTGCAATTGCTGCGCGGTCCGCATAGCCTGACCGGTACAAAAGAAGGTTGTGCTGAAGGTGATTGCGGGGCTTGCACGATTTTGGTGGGGCGGTTGAAAGCAGGCCAGATAGTTTGGCAACCTATGAACGCTTGCATACTGTTGCTCCCAATGGCTGATAAATCTGTCATCCGAACAGTTGAGGGTGTTGCAAAGGAAGATGGGCCGCTACACCCAGTTCAACAGGCGATGGTAGACCATCACGGCTCGCAATGCGGGTTCTGCACCCCAGGGTTTGTGATGTCTTTATATGGAGGCTGGCTAAACAGATCTTCTTTTAGTGCCTCTGACCTTGATGATTTGCTTGCAGGAAATCTTTGTCGCTGTACTGGATATGGCCCGATTATTAAAGCTGGCCAATCACTGGCAGGACAACCTCTTGCTGAATGGGAAACAGTTCGACTAGATAAAGAAAAAGCGTATTTAAAGTCGTGCGAGGCTATGCCGGAGCTGGTCTATGCGGCAGAGGGGGCCTCCTATATAGCTCCTTGCTCAAAAAATAGTTTCGCGCAGGCCTATATAGAACAGCCTGAGGCACAGATTATTGCCGGGGCAACAGATATTGGCTTATGGATCACTAAGCAAAATAGGAAATTGCCTGCATTTATATCTGTTCAGGATGTGGATGGGCTGGATGATGTAACAGAGCAAAAGGACGGCTTTTATATTGGCGCCGCCGCTACACATCATAAAGCAGCTGATTTTCTGGCGGCACATTTTCCATCTTTAAAGGAATTATGGCGACGTTTTGGTTCAGTCCAAGTGAGGGCAAGTGGCACGGTAGGCGGCAATATTGCCAATGGCTCTCCAATTGGTGACCTGGCACCTGCCTTCATCGCTCTGGATACCGACCTGCTTCTTCGACGTGGAAAAGAAGAGCGAAGGCTGAAACTAGAAAATTTCTTTTTGTCTTACGGTCAGCAGGACCGGCAACAAAGTGAATGGGTGGATGGCCTGTTTATTCCAAAATTATCAACGAATTGGAAATTCAATTGTTACAAACTTTCCCGTAGGTTTGACCAAGACATTTCAGCCGTAATGGGAGCTTTTGCTCTGAAAATAGAGGACGGCAAGATTACAGCTGCACGAATAGCCTTTGGGGGCATGGCCGGTGTTCCGCAACGCGCCCGCTCACTTGAAGCAGCTCTTGTTGGACAGGCTTTGGAGCCAGACAAGATAAATGAACCTGCAATCGATTCAGCCCTGGCAGATGATTTCACCCCGATAAGTGATGTCAGAGCCTCAGCAGCGTATCGATTGCTTAGCGCCCGCAATCTCTTACAGAAATGCCGTTTGGAAATGATAGCAGACAAGCCTGTAAGGCTGGCCGGAGAGGGACTAGAATCGGCAGGGTTGTCCCTCTTGTGCAGCACCGCCTCCAGCGAGGCCAGACAATGACTTCGCCTGCACAAACCACGCAAGTCCACGCAGCCCTACGCCACGAAAGTGCCAACCTTCATGTCACTGGGCAAGCTCGCTATGTAGATGATATGGCCTTACCAGAAAACTCTGTGCATATTGCACTTGGGTTAAGTGATGTTGCGCATGGCCGGCTAATCTCAATTGATACTGAAACTGCTTTGCGCATGCCAGGTGTACGGGCGGTGCTTACAGCAGCCGATATTCCCAAAAAAAACGACTGCAGCCCGGTAAAGGGTGATGACCCTATATTTGCCAAAAATGAGATTATGTATCATGGACAGACGCTATTCGCGGTAGTTGCTGATACACGAGCACAAGCCAGAGACGCAGTAGAACAGGTGAAGACTAAAATTACACCGCTTGCCCCTATCTTAAGCATCGATGCAGCTATTGAGCAGGAAAGTTTTCTTGAAAAACCACTAACTCTATCATCCGGACAGGTAGAAAATGCCTATGCGGCAGCCCCTTGCCAGCTGGCAGGAGAGCTGTATGCCGGTGGGCAAGAGCATTTTTATCTGGAAGGCCAGGCCGCCATTGCCCAGGCAGATGAAAATGGAGGCATTCAATTATTTGTATCTACACAGCATCCAAGTGAAATTCAGCATAAGGTTGCTGGCATGTTGGGGCTAACTTATAGTGATATTCAGGTTGATGTCAGACGGATGGGCGGAGGCTTTGGCGGCAAGGAAAGCCAGAGCAATCTAACCGCCTGCATTGCTGCGCTTGCTGCTCATAAAACAGGGCGCCCAGCCCGCCTTGTCTATGACCGAGATGATGACATGCGGGTTACAGGTAAGCGCCATGATATCAAGTTGGTCTATAAAGTTGGCTTTGATCAGGATGGACGATTGATTGCGCTAATTATCGACCAGTATCTGCGATGTGGAATGTCTTATGATCTGTCAAAGGCTATTGCCATCCGGGCGATGACACACGCTGAAAATGCTTACACCATCCCTCACACCCGCATTACCGCCCATTTATGCAAGACACATACCCCTTCAAATACAGCATTTAGGGGATTTGGCGGCCCACAGGGCATGATCGGTATCGAACAGATCATGGATAAAATAGCTACTCATCTGAACATGGACCCAATCGCCCTCAGACAGCTGAATTACTATCCTGATTATGAAGCTGGCACGCCGTGCTGCACACCCTATGGCCAGATTGTCAAAGATGGGTTGCTTGGAAAGATAACAAAACAGCTGTTAAAAACCGCTGATTATCAAAACAGACGACAACAGATCGACACCTACAACCAGACTAATCCGGTGCTAAGGCGTGGCCTAGGGTTTGCTCCAGTTAAATTTGGAATCTCCTTTAACAGAACCATGTTGAATCAAGCTGGCGCTCTTGTTCATGTCTATTCAGATGGCTCAGTGCACCTAAATCATGGCGGTACTGAGATGGGCCAAGGGCTGCATACAAAGATCATCCAAATTGTAGCTGATGTGTTTGGGCTAGCGCATGAAGATATCCGAATTTCAGCCACAACTACAGGCAAAGTGCCAAACACATCTGCCACAGCGGCTTCATCCGGAACTGACCTGAACGGGATGGCTGCTGCACGCGCAGCTGATGCAATCAAACAGCGCATGACCGCACATCTAGCTGAGCTTTATCAGTGTGAAGCGGATAGGATTACTTTTCAGGATAGACAGGTCAACCTGCCTTCTGGTGAATATCTATCTTTTTCTAAAGCCGTCGAATTATGTTATGAGGGACGGGTCTCACTCTCTGCAACAGGCTTTTATGCTACACCTGATATCCATTGGGATGATGCCAGCCTGACCGGCTCACCCTATTATTATTTTGCTTATGGTGCCGCATTATGTGAGGTGGCGATTGACAGGCTAACAGGTGAATCTCGAATCCTACGCACAGATATTCTTCATGATGCTGGGCATTCCATTAATCCAGCGCTTGATAAGGGCCAAATTGAAGGCGGGTTTGTTCAAGGCGCTGGCTGGCTGACCACTGAGGAACTTGTCTACGGACAGGATGGGGCGTTGCTGACGCATGCGCCATCCACCTATAAAATTCCAGCTTGTTCAGACAGACCTTATCTTCTCAACATCAATCTTTATGAAGGGGACGGTAATCGTTCAGAGACCATTCACAGATCAAAAGCTGTTGGTGAGCCTCCTTTCATGCTTGGAATATCTGTTTTTCTTGCCTGCGGGGATGCACTGAGAGGCCTGAGCTCAACAAAAAGCTACCCTGAGCTGCACGCGCCCGCTACTGCAGAACGTCTATTGATGGCTGCACAGGCGCAGCAAAAATTATGAAAATTGGCACTGTTTTGCAGAATTGGGCGCAGGCAGCGTTAGCGAAGCTTGACGAGGGCTATGTCTGTCTGGTTGCTGTTTGCGAAGCAAAGGGTTCTGCACCACGTGAAGCTGGGGCAGCCATGCTGGTATATAAGAACCATATTGATGGCAGTATTGGAGGCGGTGAGCTCGAGTTTCAAGCCATCAAAACTGCCCGGAAGGATATACCGGAAACAGCTTTTGCGCGCGAAGTGAGATCCTATCCTCTCGGGCCAGCGCTTGGCCAGTGCTGCGGCGGTCATGTCAAGCTAATGTTTGAATGGTATGGGCCGAGCAGCCAATCCGTTTTGGCGCAGCTTGCAGCACAGAAACAGGGTTACAGCCTGCATCCAGCCACTGTACAAGACAACCCAATAATTGCAATACATCCATCTGAAGAGATGCTGTGTCTGCCCTTAGGCGCGCATCAGCAGCCTGTATTTTTATATGGTGCAGGTCATGTTGGTAGGGCTGTTGTTCAAATTGCCCGTCACCTGCCCTGCCAGATTTACTGGGTAGATACAGATGATGAACGATTTCCGAAAGACATTGCTGAGGGGGTGACCAAACTGCCTGCTCGTCATCCAGAGAACATTGCACAAGGCGCACCAAGTGAAGCTATACATCTTATAATGACTTATTCCCATCAGCTTGATTTTGAAATTGTCTCTGCAGTATTAAGTTGCGGCAATTTTGCCAGATGTGCCTTGATAGGGTCAGAAACCAAGGCAGCGCGGTTCAACAAACGTCTGAGAGATGCAGGTGTAAATTCTGATGCAGTTGACAAGCTTACCTGTCCAATTGGGCTGCCTGAAATAAGTGGTAAAAAGCCTATTCAAGTTGCTTTATCAGTTACAGCACAACTTTCCAACTGGCTGATATCTTGAGATTAGTCAGCCTGACGTTCTGCCCATCCTGCAAATATACGTTCTAAAAAGACGACAACATAATAGAGTGCTATCCCTAAAACTGCTAAGGCAATCAGAACCGCAAACATAAGCGGATAATCTGAATTAGTTTTTCCACTGTCAAATAGAGCGCCTAAGCCTCTGCCGTGAGGGGATACAATTTCCATTAAGTTGGTGCCAATAAAAGCAAGGGTGACAGCAACTTTCAATGCTCCAAAAAATTCTGGAAGTGTTTTAGGCAGTGCAATTTTCCAGAAAATTTTAAATTTTGAAGCCCCAAGAGCGCGCAGAATATCACGATATTCTGGCTCTAATGTAGAGAGGCCAATAGATACTGAAACAGCAATTGGAAAAAATGAAATCATAAAGGCGATCAGAACCGTATTCAGATCATGCTGCCCAACAAACATTAGAGCAACAATTGGGACAACAGTTGCTTTAGGAATAGCATTAAAACCAACAAGAAGAGGATAAAGTCCCTCCCGGACAACCTTTGAAAATCCCATAACCATGCCCAGTAAAACACCGACTATTATGGCAATAATTAACCCTAGTACGGTTCGCCATAAGGTTTCCCACCCAAAGGTAAAGAAAAGCCATTTGAAACGCCAAAAGGCAGGCCAAAGGTCACTGGGGGAGGCCATTTTGTAATTGGGCCAACCATTTGCCCATACAAGCATTTCCCAAAACAAAAGAAAGAGTATGATAGCAAATAAGGGAACAGCCAACTGTCTCATAATCTGTCCTCTTCATCTTTTCGGGCAATTTTTATTTGCTCACGAAGAATATTCAGAATTTCTATAGCCTCAGGCGTATAGAGTTGGTCAAGACTTTTTGGTCCCCGCTGCTTTAATTTCTGACAATGTTGAACAGTTGCTGGCCGTCCTGATAACACCACAACCTCATCAGCAAGAAATATAGACTCACGCAAATCATGTGTGATCAGAACACCTGTAAAGGGTTCTTCCTCACGAAGTCTGTGCATCGTCTGCCATAGGTCTTCACGGGTAAAAGCATCAAGAGCACCAAAAGGTTCGTCCAGAATAAGCACTTCAGGCCTATGCACAAGGGCGCGGCATAAAGATGCACGTTGTCGCATGCCGCCAGATAATTCGGACGGCCGCTTGTGTTCAAAACCAGACAACCCAACAAGTTTCAAAAGATCCTGCGCACGGGCCTCACGTTCTGCTAAACTCAACGCATTTGACACAATCTCCAGGGGGAGCATTACATTTTGCAATATCGTTCGCCATTCTAATAGAACAGGATTCTGAAAGGCCATCCCAACAATATCCCGCGGCGTATTAACTTTCTGTCCTTGTAACCAGACCGTGCCTTTATCTGGCTTGAGCAGCCCTGCCACTAAACGTGTCACTGTTGATTTACCGCAACCGGAAGGCCCAACAATTGCTGTAAACCCATTTTTGGGCACACTGAGTGTTAAATTGTCAAGTACTGGAAGAGCGCCTGTATCTGTGTTGAACGTGTGAGACACGTTTTCAATCCGAATGAGGCCTGTATTTTTCTGAACCGTCATGAGACCAGCCATTCCATCAAAACAGCCTGCATTTAGCAGGCTGTTTTGATGTCGTTTTCAGTTTACAGATATGCCGCTGGCTGGCAGATACTCGTCTGTGAAATATAAAGCTGCATTTGGAGCTGCTTTATATTCATAAGTTTCGCTGAGCTGCTGAATTGCTGCAGCAAAGCGCGTGGAATCAACCCCACCCATACCATTTGCCTTCACATAGTCTGTTAAGACATTTGCATCAATCGCCAATTGAAGACGTCTTTGCTCCAATGCCGCGTCAGCTGCCGGGTTACGTTTCACGAGTGCTGCTGCTGCTGACTTTGGGTCTCTTATGGCATCTCGCCAGCCTGCCCCAACAGCGACAAGAAACTTTTTCACCATATCTGGGTTATTCTTTGCATAGTCAGTATTCACTATTATTGCATTACCGTAGAGTTTAAGACCATGATCTGCCATCAAAATTGTTGAAATATCCTCTTCAGGTACGCCAAGACGAACAAGGTTTAGATAAGAAGAAAAGGAAAATCCTGTGACTGAGTCAACCTTACCTTCAGCCAGCATGGGCTCTCTGGTTGGGAAACCAACTGGCTCAACCTTCACCTTGCTAATGTCAATGCCATTTGCCTTAGCAAAAGAGGGAAATTGAGCCCAAGCCCCATCAGGTGGAGGAGCGCCGAGAACCGAGCCCTCTAGGTCGGCGGGCCCACTTACTCCTCTGGACTTTCTTCCAATCACAGCAAAAGGAGGCTTGTCATAGACCATCATAACCGCTGTTACAGGCGCGCCTGGGTTCTGATCAAGAAATTTGATAAGCGAATTAATATCTGCGAAGCCAAAAGGAAACGAACCAGTAGCAACCTTAGGGATGGCATCTAGAGAGCCCTTGCCTGGTGTAATTTCCACATCCATGCCTGCTGACTTGAAATGGCCTTTATCAATGGCAAGAAAGTAAGGTGCTGAGGGACCCTCAAATTTCCAGTCAAGAGCAAATTGCACTTTTGTATCAGCGTGACTTGAGGCAGCCATTAACATTGAAGCTAATCCAATCACCAGATAATTAGTTATTTTGTTTATCATAATGTTTCTCCTGTATTTACAGCGTCCGTCAAAACGGCACCATAGTATTGGGATACACTGAAGCATAATTGTATAGCGTTGAAATAACTGCTCTATGCTGAATTTTTTGCATCGGCAACCCAATTCGATGAGTGTCTCCTAAAAATTCTAAAATGTAAATGATTCAAGATAAATTCGAGCATTTTCTTAAAGTCACTGACGCCCGTAATAAATTGAGAGCTAATCTGTGATAATATAGGTTTCCTCAAACCAGTATTCTTCAAGATTCGTCCCTGACCCGATTCTATCAATCACAGAAAATCGTCCAGGCGTAGATAGAGGTGTGAGCACACCATGCCAAATATTGGCATGATAATTTACACCCATGTAAGGTTCGGTCACGAACGCTATAGGGTGGCCAGGTTGGCCATTTTGATCCTCAGCTACAGTCACTAAAAAAGGTGCTTCGGTCATCGGCAGAAAGGCTTGTGAACCGAGAGGGTGACGTTCCATCATTTCTAATCTGTAAGGCAATCGGCGCGGAACAGAATCAAACAGGCTAATGCCACTTTGCCCATCAATATGAGTGACCTTAGCGCGATCATGAAAACGACCACACATACCCTGATTTATTATTTTGTCGGGTTTACCCGAAAAATCGAGAACATCGCCAAAAGGGGCAAAGCGAGTTGCTGTAAGCACTTCTGCCTTAATTTGAACAGGCACAGGCTAAAGCTCCAGCTTGGCATGGCGATTTACGTCTTTGTAAAGCAGATAGCGAAATGGCTCTGGACCGCCAGCATAGCAGGCTTGCGGACAAAAGGCCCGCAACCACATATAGTCACCTGCCTCGACCTCTATCCAGTTCTGGTTTAGATGGTAAACGGCCTTTCCCTGCAAAACATATAAACCATGTTCCATGACATGTGTTTCAGCAAAGGGGATCACGCCACCTGGCTGGAAAGTAACAATATTCACATGCATATCATGGCGAATATCATCTGATTGAACAAAACGGCTTGTTGCCCAGACGCCATTTGTGTCCGGCATGTCAACAGCCTTTATATCCTGGTCTGAACTCACAAACGCCTCTGGTCGAGCAATGCCCTCTATGCTCTGATAACGCTTCCGGATCCAGTGAAATCGGCAGGGATGTGCAGAACGGTTCTGGACAGACCAGTCTGACCCAGAAGGAACATAGGCATATCCACCTGTTTTCAGGTCGTATATATGACCATCAATAATTACTTGAAGCTCTCCTGACACAATGAATATGACCGACTGTGCCTCACTGTCATCTTCAGGACGTACGGAACCACCACCCGCATCAACCACCATAATGTAATGCGAGAAGGTTTCCGCAAAACCAGTTAAAGGCCGGGCCAATACCCACAACCGAGTTTTATCCCAAAACGGCAGGTAGCTTGTCGTAATATCTGATAATGTGCCTTTCGGAATGAAGGCGTAAGCGTCTGTAAAAATGGCCCGGTCAGTTAGTAATTGTGACTGCGGCGGTAGGCCGCCATCTGGAGTATAATAAGGCGGTGAGGTCATATCTTTATTGTGTCTTGTCTACCTATTTTATTTAGTTGCCCTGCGCTGCCATCTGGGCAAACAAATCATCCACACGCAATCGTGCTATTTTTTCAACCTGTTGGCAAGCCTCTGCAAATTCCTCTTTTTGTGTATTGTTTAGGCGTTGTTCAAAGATGGTTTGAATATCAGGCGCTGACAGGCCCCTAACAGCAATGATAAAAGGAAAGGAAAATCTTTTCTTATATGTGTCATTCAGACTTTTGAACGCGCCTTGCTGCGCTTGAGTTAATACGTCTAGACCAGCTGATGCCTGCTCAGCTGATGAGACATCAGTCAGCTGTTTTGCTTTTGCAAGCTTACCTGCAAGGTCAGGATGCGCATTCAACACCGCAAGACGTTGTTCGGGAGAGGCTAAGCGAAACTGCCTGCATAAGGCTGAGTGCAAACCAGTGGCTGTGTCTATAGCCGGGCTTATTTCCGTGTCATAAGCCTGTTCAGCCACCCAAGGGGAGTGTTCAAACACAGACCCAAAAGCAAGGACAAATTCAGCTTTTGTCAGTCGTGACGGACGGTAGTTCGGCTGATACGGATAAGCCGCTTGCCAGCATTCAGCAATAGACAGGCGACTTGCAAACCACACGCCTGTTTTCTGGGCGGCATAATCTATAAAAGATTTTACTGCCTGCAACCTGCCTGGCCTGCCAGCAAGCCGGCAATGCAGACCAATATTCATAATCCGAGCCTTGCCAGCTGTGCCTTCCGCATACAAGACATCGAATGTATCTTTCAAATAGTCAAAAAACTGCTGTCCAGAATTAAAACCCTGGGGTGTAGCGAACCGCATATCGTTTGCATCCAGCGTATAAGGAACCATAAGTTGTGGGCCTGACGGAGTGTCCTGATAATAGGGCAAATCATCCGCGTAGCTATCTGCCTGATAGGTACAGATGCCCTGTTCAGCAACTAAATCAACTGTGTTTTCTGAGCAGCGACCTGTATACCAACCACTTGGTGGTGTGCCGACCACAGCTTCATGCATCCTTATCGCTTGCACAATTTCAGCTCGCTCTTCCGTAGGCGTATAGTCCTTGTAATCGATCCATTTCAGCCCATGCGAGGCAATTTCCCAGCCGGCCTGCTTCATCGCTGCAACCTGTTCAGGGGCACGTGCAAGCGCGGTTGCCACACCAAAAACAGTGACAGGTATATTTTGAGCTGTGAACAAATCAAAAAGCCGCCAAAAGCCTGTGCGTGCCCCATATTCATATATGGATTCCATGTTCCAATGCCGCTGGCCAGGCCAAGGTGCAGCGCCGACGATTTCTGACAGAAAGGCTTCTGATTCAGAATCGCCATGTAAAAGACAGCGCTCACCCCCTTCTTCATAATTGACAACAAACTGGACAGCCAGTTTTGCATCATCTGGCCAAGGCGGGGCAGGGACATGTCTGCCAAAACCTGTCATATCACGTGGATAATAAACCATTGCTGTCTTGTCCCTATCTGTCAATTTTCATCAAACTGTTGATAATATCGAGACAGACCAGCGCCAGTCAATCAAGAAAAAGATAGAAACCAATGGTTAAAAACAGTTAAATGAGAGCAATGAAATTTGCAGCCTAAGGATATATCGATGCAGACAGGTTTTTTGACTACCCATGTATTGGATACGGCACGGGGCAGTCCCGCAGGCGGCCTTCACATCACTTTATTCAGACTGGACAACCACAACTACAAAGCTGTCAGCACAGCAGTAACTAATGAGGATGGCCGCACAGACAGCCCTATCCTGGCAACTGACGACTTTCAAACAGGACAATACCGACTGGTCTTTCATGCCGGACCTTATCTGGATTTGCATTTTTCTGAACTTCCAGAACCAAAATTCCTTTCAGATATCCCAATAGATTTCGCGATAGCAGATGCGGCGTCTCATTATCATGTTCCCCTGCTGCTCTCGCCTTTCGGCTATTCGACCTATCGCGGCAGCTGACGGGGTTTTCAGATGGATGCTGAACTGATTTACCTTATTGGATTGGACTGGGCTGAATTTGCCTTACGATGGCTGCATGTTGTCACCGCCATTGCCTGGATTGGATCCTCTTTTTATTTTATCGCTCTTGATCTGGGGCTGCGCAAGGGCAGGAATTTGCCTGATGGCGTTCATGGTGAAGAATGGCAGGTTCATGGAGGCGGCTTCTACCACATTCAGAAATATCTGGTTGCTCCAGCTGCCCTGCCTGAGCATTTGACCTGGTTTAAATGGGAATCTTATGCGACCTGGCTGTCCGGCTTTGCGCTAATGGTTGTGGTTTATTATTTAGGCGCTGACCTGTATCTGGTTGACCTAGATAAATCAGAGCTGCCTGCTTGGTCAGCCATTCTAATCTCGCTTGGCGTTCTAGCTGTTGGCTGGGTGGGATATGATGTTTTATGTAAATCCAGCTTCGGCCAGCAACCAACAGCCCTGATGCTTACTCTATATATTTTACTGGTCATTATGGCTTATTCTCTGGATCAGATATTTACAGGACGGGCTGCCTTTTTGCACCTGGGCGCAGTTACCGCCACAATCATGTCTTTTAACGTACTGATGATCATTATCCCTAATCAGCGTATTGTTGTTGCTGAACTGAAAGCCGGTCATACGCCTGATGCCCGCTATGGCCAGATCGCAAAACAAAGGTCAACACATAATAATTATCTAACACTTCCTGTTATTTTCTTTATGCTGTCCAATCATTATCCGCTGGCCTATTCAACTGATTATAGCTGGGTTATCGCTGCATTGGTGTTTTTGATGGGCGTATCAATCCGCCATTATTTTAACAGCCGTCACGCTCGCCAAGGCAATCCGATCTGGACATGGGCCATAACCGCTGGCCTATTTGTCGCTATCATTATCCTATCGCTACTGCCTGCCTTTTTGGACAACAGTGAGGCAGAGAAGACGGCTTCAACCAAGCAAAAATTTACAACTGAACAAATTACACTTGCCAGTGCAGATGAATTTGAAGAGGTCAGGGATATTGTTCTTGGCCGCTGCAGCATGTGCCATGCGAGCGAGCCGTATTATGAGCGCATCCTCTGGCCACCAAAGGGGGTCATGCTTGAAACCGATCAGCAGATCATCACACAGGCAAAATCCATCATCATGCAGTCTGCCCTGTCCCATGCCATGCCACCTGCAAATGTCAGCTATATGGAACCAGAAGAACGCCGGATACTACTGCGCTGGTTTAAAGCCAGCCTATCATCACAAGCTAATCAGTAAGGTGAGGATGCAGTATGTTTTTCATGGTGAACCCACAAGCAAAGACACGCCTTAAGCAGGCATAAACAAAGCCTATAAATGTTTTTGAAACGCTATTGCGCTGTCAGGACCACCCAAACTTGCATGGGGTTAAAAACAACACAAATGACGCTAGAGCATAAGAAAATAGGTCAGTGGTATTCAAGCTCAAACACTCGTCTTTCACGCTAAATTAGTTTTTAAGATTATTGTGATAATCACTCTGTTTCTTTTTCTGATTTTCATGGAGGTATTCAATTAGATAGAAAAAGGCCATAACACCAACAAACCAGGCCACAAACTGATCCTGCAGATGTTCCGTTAACACTGAATCATTCTTATTATTCTGGTCAGATGGCATCTTCGACCCTGGCAGTAAACAAATCGCGCAGCAGGCTGTCCAACTTTTCTGCATATTGCTTGTTGAAAAAAGCATATTGATCAGAATCAATATCCAATACAGCAAACAACCGAGCTGAACTGTCAAAAATCGGTACCACCAATTCAGATCGAGTGCTGCTAGAACAAGCTATGTGCCCGTCAAACTGATCAACGTCATCAACAATCTGTATCTGTTTTGATCTGGCGGCAGCCCCACAAACCCCCTTATCAAAGGGAATAACAAGACAGCCATGACCACCCTGATACGGGCCAATTTTCAGGATATCTTTATCGACAAGTCGGTAAAACCCTACCCAATCAAAGCCCTCTATCTGCTGATATAAATGACATGAAATTGTCGCCATCAGCGCAATTTCATCTGTCTCACCCGCACACAAAGATCTGACTTCATGAATGGTCTGTTGAAAATCAAGAGTCATCTTCCTGACCTATTCTTGTTGCACCTAATCAGGCTTCGACAAGGTCTTGGGGTTTGCCTGCCAGCGCCGATGCATAACATCACTTTTTAAATCCTCACGCAACTTATCATGGGAAACACTGATATCCTGTCTATCCCGAAGTGCTTTCGCAAGCTGAGAACTGGAAAAGGTCTGACCTGACAGCTTGAACTTATCATCTGCTTGTTCTCGGTTATCCAGCTGCAGATGTGCTGCTAATATTTCGAGGCTGCGTCTAATCATTGCAGCATTATATTTCTGATTTTCTGGCAATGCAGATGCGATCTGACCTGTGAAATCAGCATAAAGCGCATCTACAAGCCCTTTTATCTGCGAAGATTTTTTGTCTAGTTCATTTTCTACCATAACGCAAACTCCCTTTCTCAGCTGTCAAGATCCGCCCATATGCCTTGTTCAATCTCATCAATCAGATTCAGCATATTCATCTCCATTTCTGGGACGAGATAACCTGACAAGGCCAGTTCCAAGGATAATTCCTGTCCAGAATTGTTGCGGGCTGCCTGTTGCAGCGCAATAACTGCCCACCTTATTTCAGCCATAACCTGCCAATAGCCGATTGCGGTTACATTCAATAACTGCCCACTTGCGGCTTCATAGGCTCTTTGGAAGGCTGAAAACGTGCCTAAGCCGCCAACAGGTAGCTTTTCATTTCCAAACCGCCAACATCGAGCACACAGCCAACCAATATCTTCATGCCGATCGCTCCAGCCAGCAAATTCCCAGTCAAGAAGAGCGGTACATTTCCCATCTTCAATCAGAAAATTACCTGTTCTGAAATCACGGTGACACAAAACTGGCGAGGCAGCATCAGCCCAAATTGGGAGATGGTCCTCAAGCCAGTTCAAACTGTATTCCAAAACAGGATGAGCTGTTCCTAAACTATCAAGGGCCGCCCGCATCTGAGCGATTTGAAAACTGGCAGCAGACCCTTCATGGCGTGGCAAAAAAAACAACAAATCTTCTGATCCTAATCCCTTTGTCTTAAACTTTGTCTGCGGTGTAATTGAATGAAGCTTTGCCATAATATGGCCAAGCTGGGCTACAAGCTCCGAGCCCTGTTCTGCAAGTCCCGGACTGCGGACAAGCTTGCGGGCCTGTGCCTGACCAGGCATGGCTGTCATGATAAAAAATGGTTGGCCCAGAACGGCATTATCAGAACAAAAATACAAGGGCTCAGGAACAGTGACCCCCTGCAGAAAAGCTGCCCGCAGTAGCCTGAATTCATCTGGTCTGCTATTGGATACCGCTACAGCTGATGCCGCATCTGTTCGCAGCACCCAACTCTGGTGTCCGTCATGTGACCCCCCTGTAACCTGCAGCTCTAACAGCCAGTTTTCCTGAATCGCACCACCTGATAGTTTTTCAATGCGCAAACACTCAAGTCTATCAGCGCCTGTTCGAGTCTGCAGCCATGATAGAACAGGCCCACAATCCTCTGCCAAGCTGGTCATACCGATATCAACCCCACTGCCAGTAATCATTGCCCTTTTCAGCATAGTGACGTGCCAGCACCATCTTATGCACTTCATCAGCGCCATCAACAAGACGGGCCTGACGGGCGTAACGATAAATCCATTCCAGAGGTGTGTCCTTGGCATAACCCCGCGCCCCGTTCAGCTGTATTGCTGTGTCCACTGCCTTATGCAGAGTATTCGCGACATGAATTTTTGCTGATGATATTTCCTTGCGGGCAAAGCGACCCTCATCAAGACTCCAGGCCGCATGCATCACCAAGAGTCGGCCAATCTGAATTTCATGTGCCAGTTCTCCCATTTTGATTTGGATAGATTCGCGCTCAGCTAGCTTGATGCCAAAACCTTCGCGATGAGCTATATAATCTGCCGCAATTTCCATGGACCGCTTGGCGAGGCCCAGCCAGCGCATGCAATGGGTTAACCGTGCAGGTCCCAATCTGATTTGAGTGACTTTCAGCCCGTCACCAACCTCCATCAGCCGGTTTTCATCCGGTATCTCAAGTCCCTCAAAGATCAGCTCACAATGCCCGCCATGCTCTTCAGGCCCCATAATCGGGATGCGCCGCTTAATATGCCAGCCCGGCTGATCTTTGTGAAACAAGAAAGCTGTTAGGCCTTTTCGTGTGTCATTTGAGGTTCTGGCCACAAGAATAAAATGAGCCGCCTCTTCTGCACCTGTAATGTACCATTTATGGCCGTTTACAACCCATTTATCTCCTTTTTTTTCTGCCGTTGTTCGCATCATTGATGGATCAGATCCGCTGCCTGGTGCCGGCTCTGTCATGGCAAAAGATGATCTGACTTTCCCATCAATAACTGGCTGTAAAAACCAGTCCTTTTGAGCATCAGTTCCAATCTTGGACAACAGATTGATGTTACCATCGTCAGGCGCGGCACAATTCAGGATGACCGGTCCAAAAATTGATCTATTGGCCTCTTCATAAAAGGCTGCCCACGCGCTGACAGGCAAGCCAAGCCCACCTCTGTCTTTTGGAGCCTGCGGAGCCCAGAGGCCAGCTGCCTTTGCAGCAGCTCGCTTTTCTTCTAAAACTGGTAGTGCAATATTTTCATGATCATCATAATACGCACGGTCTTCTTCCAGATAAAGAACCTCATCTCCAATAAAGTCTCTGACTTGAGTGCGTAAATCTTCCCATTCAGGGGTGAGTGTAAAATCCATTCTTTTAATTCCTGTTAATGCAATTGCACCCTTTTCTTTCTATCTGCCTGATAATCTGAATTAAAACCCAACCTTATCTGCCCCTTTTAGTTTAAGCATGCCTCTGGCTTCGGCAGGAGTGGCAATTTCGAGCCCCATGCCTTCGATTAATTTCCTTACCTGTGTGACCTGTTCGGCATTTGATGTAGCCAGCTGTTTTGGTTTAATCCATAAACTGTCCTCAAGGCCAACCCGCACATTTCCACCCATACCGGCAGCCATCGCCGCGATGCGCATCTGATGCCGTCCAGCCCCTATGACTGACCAGTGAAACTGATCCCCAAACAAACGATCAGCTGTGCGTTTCATATGCATGACATCTTCAGGATCTGTGCCTATGCCCCCCAGAATGCCAAAAACTGACTGGATAAAGAACGGAGGTTTAACAATGCCCCGATCTGCAAAATGTGCCAGAGTATACAAATGGCCAATATCATAACATTCAATTTCAAAGCGAGTGCCATTTTCTGCACAGGTGGTCAGAATATATTCAATATCAGCGAATGTATTTTTAAAAATCAGATTAGTAGAGCCCGCCAGATAGGGCTCTTCCCAATCATGTTTAAATTCACTGAACCGGCTGAGCATCGGGTAAAGGCCAAAATTCATCGATCCCATATTCAATGAGGCTACTTCTGGCCTGAATTGTTCTGCAGGACGCACACGTTCCTGAACCGTCATTGTTGGAGCGCCGCCTGTGGTGATGTTAACAACCGCATCTGTTGACTGTTTGACAACCTGCAAAATGGGTGCAAACGCCTCAGGGCTTTGATCAGGTCGGCCCGTTTCCGGGTCACGAGCATGAATGTGAACGAGAGCTGCACCTGCTTCTGCGGCTTCAATCGCTGCTGTAGCAACCTGCTGCGGCGTAATAGGCAAATGCGGAGACATAGAGGGAGTATGAATTGCGCCCGTAACCGCGCAGGTAATCATCACTTTTTTTGCCATGCACTCTCTCCTTCACCTGGGACGTTATACCTCTTCTTGGTTACGTTGTTTTTTCCATGCCGACAAGCTGGCCAAACGTTCGTTCCGCCACGCGGTACGCCGCAGAATATCGTCCTTACCCAGCCTTGTCTGCCAGTTCTGAACAATGCTTTTGGTCACAGAAGGGTCAAACACTGTCTGCCCAGGAGGTTCTGCTGCCATATCGCGGAACAGACCGCAATAGCGCTGAAAATAATCTTCAGCCCCTTCAGGAGCATTCAGTTCTATGGTTTCAAACGGACCCATAAAGGCCCAGCGCATGCCCAGACCATCTTTCATAGTTTTGTCTAAATCCTCAACACTAATTACATCTTCATGCAGTAAGCGCAGGGCTTCTGCTAGCACAGCCCCTTGCAAACGGTTAAGTACAAAGCCCTGCTTTTCGGATTTTATTCTGACAGGAACCATACCGCACTCTGCATAGATTTGATGAGCTTTATCCAGTATAGCTGATGATGTCCAAGGCGAGCCGCACAGTTCAACAAGTGGAACCAGATGTGGAGGATTCACCGGATGCCCCACAAAACATCTATGCCGCCCAGATAGTTCTTCTGTAAACTGAGATGCAATAATGGCAGATGTTGATGAGGCGATTGGTATATTAGACGGGGCTAGCTGGTCAAGTGCCTCAAACAAGCTGCGCTTTATTTCAATACGTTCAGGACCATTTTCCTGTATAAAATCAGCCCCTGTCAGAGCTGCAACCAAATCACCAGTAATCGTCAGCTTTTCTCGAACAGATTGAGGGTCTGCCAACAGGCCATGCCGATGCAAAATTGCTGCTTCCTGCATTACGGTGTCTGATAGCTTATCTAGACAGGCCTCATCCGTATCCTGCATCACTACCTGATGGCCTGCATGCGCAAATACGACTGCCCAGGCACGCCCAATAAGTCCAGAGCCAATAATCGCAATTTTCATCATCTGTTCATCCTTATTATCTTCTGCTAACTCAGACTGCACAACTGTCTCAGCTGATTGTCAACCATTTGACTTATGCCCGGCAAACAAACACAGTGAGATTGTCCTGTCAGACAGAACAGACATAAAAAATGTGAGAAGAAACAGGTGCGGAGATATGGAACTCGGGCTCAAGGGATTAAAACTATTTATCACTGCAGGGGCAAGTGGAATTGGCCGCCAAATTGTTGAAAGCTTTCTGTCTGAAGGTGCTGATGTGTCAACCTGTGACATTGACAACACTGCAGTGGCTGAACTTAGGGCTGCACACCCATCTGTTTCGGCCCATCAGTGCGATGTGTCCAACAGTTCAGCCATACAGGCCTTAATAAAGAACACGGCTGATGAGATGGGCGGGCTGGATTGCCTAGTGAACAATGCCGGCATTGCCGGGCCAACAGCTCGCATCGAGGATATTGATGATGAGGCCTGGCATAACTGTGTCAATATCTGCCTAAGCAGCCAGTTTTACTGTATTAAGGCGGCTTTGCCCTACCTGCGTGACAGCAAAAATGCATCCATAGTCAATCTATCTTCTGCTGCTGGAAAATTTGGCTTTCCCCTGCGATCACCCTATGCCGCCGCAAAATGGGGTGTAGTTGGCCTAACAAAAACCCTGTCTATTGAACTGGGGCAAGATAATATTCGTGTGAATGCCATTTTACCCGGGCTTGTGGACGGCGACAGAATCAGACGCGTCATTGAGGCAAAATCTCAGCAGAGAGGGCTATCTTTTGCTGATGTTGAAGCAGAGGCTCTATCTTTTTCCTCAATAAAAGATTACGTCAGTCCGAAACATCTTGCTGACCAAATTCTTTTATTAGCAAGTACAAGAGGCCGCATGATAAGCGGGCAGGCTATTTCAATCGACGGAGATACAAAAATGCTTGTCTAGCACCATTGAAAATTCACGTAACTGCCTGATGTTGAATTTTTGAGCAAAAAATTGGACTTCAAAAGTTCAATTGATTAGCCCTAGCATTGTCGAGTGACTGCTGTTCTAAATTTTTATCTCATGAGATCCGCAGCTTTCATCCCTTTTTGAATTTCATAAATAGATTTATTCATATCAGGCTGTGGCTGAGGGATGCGCAAATGAATACTTTCTAGACGTGGTTCAAGAATTTGTTCACCGCATAGAATTTGTTGATTAAAATATTCTATATCCTTAAAGGCATCCATACTACCAAATATTGGAAAAGCATCGGAAGCCGTCATTTCAAAGAACATAAGACGGCGAGACCTATCAGACGTATTTTTTGCAGACCCATGCACGATTCGCCCATGGTGAATGGACACAGAGCCAGCAGGGCCTTTAAGCTCAACAGCGTCTTCTGACTTTAATCCAGCATCTAAAACACTCATACCACCTGCGAATACCCCATTGATGTGGTGGTTGAATATCGGCCCCTTATGCGTGCCTGGATAAACCATCAATGGTCCGTTTTTTGATTCCATATCATCGATAATAATACCTACCGCTAATACATCATCATTAGTATAGGGATAGAAAGCCAAATCCTGATGCCACTCAATGGGCGCACCATATTCAGCAGACTTCATGTTTAATTTTGTTGTCCGCAACCGGACATTTGGGCCAATCAGATCCCTAACAGGGGCAAGAATTGAGTCTGAATATAAAAGCTCTTTGACAACATCACTTTGTTTATGTGGCAACTTTATCCGCCGGATTCGTGGCACATCCGGCTCATGACTGTCTTCAAGATCAAACTTATCATCTGATTCCGTCATACCAACAGCTAGCAACTCCAGTCTAGCGATCTCGTTGCGGATATCCTGAATGACATCAAGTTCAAGGTGATTTTCAAGAACAAGATAGCCTGTATCATTAAAAAAACTGACCTGTTCCGCAGTGAGACATTCGCCTTGCATCTGATTCAAATCTTCCTCCTACTCCTTTTAATAAGTCTTTTCGAACAAACAAGCTCTCCTTAAAAAATCTACATCGTTGCACCAATTTGCCAAGGGACAAATTCGTAATCACCCAATCCCTGAGCTTCAGATTTTGATTGCTGTCCAGAGGCGACATCCAACAGTAACTGATAGATTTCACTTCCTTTTTCTTCAAGGCTCAAATTTTCAGTCAACATAGCACCGGCGTTAATATCCATATCGTCAATTAATCTTTTATACATCTCTGTATTTGTGGCAATTTTCACGCAAGGAGACGGTTTTGAGCCAAAGGCAGAACCTCTGCCAGTGGTGAAGGTCACAAGATTGCAACCACTAGCAATTTGACCAGTGACAGATGCCGGATCATAGCCTGGCGAATCCATGAAGGTAAAACCTTTTGCAGTTACTGGTTCGGCATATTTATAGACCCCATTCAGCGGTGTTGTTCCTCCCTTCGCTGCTGCACCAAGCGATTTTTCTAGAATGGTCGTTAAGCCACCTTTTTTGTTTCCAGGGCTGGGATTGTTATCCATGGAGCCCCTATTACGAGCCGTATAATCCTCCCACCATTTAATCAGCTGGACCAATTGCTGGCCTGTTATTTCATTACAGGCCCGCCTTGTCAGCAGATGTTCCGCGCCATAAATTTCAGGAGTTTCCGCCAGAACAGCTGTACCGCCTTGTGCAACCAGCAAATCACACGCATAGCCAAGAGCTGGGTTAGCTGTAATCCCTGAAAGGGCGTCAGAGCCACCGCATTGCAAAGCCACCATGAGTTCAGATACCGGGCACGGTTCGCGTTGGCATTTGTTCGCTTCCGGCAGCATAGTTCGAACCATTTCGATGCCTGTCTCAACTGTTTTAGCAAGACCTTGTGTATCCTGGATATTCATCGCTTTGAATAGAGGACCTTGTTTCAAACCATATGCTTCCAGCAGCCAGTCTATCTGGTTCATCTCGCACCCTAGCCCAACCATCACAATACCAGCATGATTTGGGTTGCGTGCATATCCCCATAACACCCTCTGTAGCGCATCAAAACCCTCACCCTGACCAGCCATGCCGCACCCAGTACCGTGAACAAAAGCAACAACGCCATCAACATTGGGATATTTTGTCATCTCATCCGGGCCAAAGGCGGAGGCAATCATCCGAGCGGCTGTTGCTGAACAATTTACAGATGTCAAAATGCCAATATAGTTTCGTGTGCCAACTTTACCGTTTCCCCGCCGATAGCCCATAAAAGCATCTCTGGACGTTTCAGGCACCACAGCCACGGACTGCAAGTCTGTGGCAAATTCGTAATCAGCTGAAGTGTTGCGAAAATCAACATTATGCGTATGCACATGTTCACCGGGCTGAATATCTGTACTGGCATAGCCAATTATCTGTGAATATTTTCGAATGGCTTGGCCTTGCTTGATTTTAGCCGTGGCGATTTTATGTGTGCAAGGCACGAGACCCACTGTTATCACCTGCTCAACCTGAACGCCGGAATCAAGCTCAGCTGTAACAGTCACCACATTATCTATCTCACTAAGACGGATAAAGTTTTTCATCTAACAAACTTCCTAGATAGGCGAAATGACTGTCATTGTTACCTTACATAGTTTGAAACGTAATGTACAACGCAACAAAAATATTTTGTCGTATTGGAAACTCTGTAAAGGTTTCTTAGCCCCGACCTGCTAATTCAGAGTAGCTGGTCCTAGTGTGCAGATCATTTTCAAAACGGTGTAAGATAAAAATGTTTTATGTTTAAAAACAATAGATAAATGAATTTATCCAGTGCAATAAGTTTGCAAGGTAGAGCAAAGAACTGTACGACATTCTTCATAGTTGCGAGATTTTATTTGGTAGCGCCAAGCTGTAAAGCACCCATTTCATCGGTTTTGTTTGGCAAATGCTTTGCCTTTTGACTAAATTCAAAACAAAGCCTCTGGTACAAGCAATACTATTTCCGGCCAAATAATTATAAACCCAACTGTGAGCAGCATTGCCGCCACGAAAGGAAGAATTCCTCGATAGACATCCGCTAATTCTCCACGACCCCTAACAGCTTGAACTACATACAGATTCATTCCTACAGGTGGCGTGATTAAGGCTAGCTCCATCATAATTACTAGGAAGATACCAAACCAGACGGGATCGATTCCAAGATGTAGTATAACCGGCATCACAATTGGGATGGTGCCCACCATCATCGATAAAGTTTCCAAAAAACACCCCATGACCAGATAAAACAATACGAGGATTAAAATCATTTGTGTGGCGTTTAGGCCCAGATCAGTAACAGTCCTACTCATAGCTTGCGGAACTCCAAGCAAGCCAACTATGAAGTTCAAGAAAAATGCTGCAGTAATAATAAAAAGTAGCATTGCTGAAGTCTTTATTGTCGCTATGAAGGCTTCGTGTAGCATAGGAAAACTCAATTCACGATTAATTGCAGCAAGGCCAAATGCTAAGACGACCCCTAGAGCTGCCGCTTCTGTTGGAGTAGCCCAACCACCATAAATTGCACCCATAACGATTACAAAAATACCTAAGGGTGGGACGAGGTGCCGTAGACGAAATAGGCGCTCATTTAATGGGGGTACTTCAGTAACTTGTTCGGCCAGTGATGGCTTCCAAAGAACCGCAATTACTATGATTGTCATGAAAACAACGGTAAGCAGGATC
>CABYOG010000006.1 GCA_902520575.1 uncultured SAR116 cluster alpha proteobacterium | reverse complement strand
GCATCGCTGCTTCTACATAGGTGGAACATCTTCGCCTATGCTCATAAGTGTCTGGTCTTGGCTTTTAAGGTAAAAATTAAGATAAACCAGATTTTTGGTTACTTCATAAGTCTGTAGTCTCGGCTGTTTCCAATTATGGTACATAAGTATCGGAGCTATGAGGCTTCCCCATAAGCAACCCCTAACTTCTAGCCTAATGTCCAAATTCTTCACAAAACAAGGCCAACTTAGACAATAAATTTCAGATACGTCTTGTCACTCCTGTGTCACTTTTACGAGTGACAAAACGACAATCAGGTTGTTATCTTCAATTAGATTGAACAACTGACACAGGCTGTGAACAAAGCAAATTCAGGAAATAAGTGGTGCCCAGGGGCGGATTCGAACCACCGACACGAGGATTTTCAGTCCACTGCTCTACCAACTGAGCTACCTGGGCATGCTTAGCCTTTGAAACGCGCACCTGAAAATTAAAGGGACTGTTGACGTTGATATAACCAGAGCATGTTTTTTGACAATATGGTTAGGGGTTATAACGATATCGCTTCACGCTGTCCAGCCTGAAATCACCCTGTTAAGTCTGCCCTTCAGACCTGCCCAAAACCATTTTCAACTGTCATCGTCAGCTTGTGTTGCCTGTTGGGATTCATGCGCGGCAGGTAGCGTTTCGACATAGCTGTTCTCCATCGTTTCATGGCACGGTATCGCATAATCCCCCTTAAGCCATTTTCCTAAATCAAGCTGTGAACAACGGCGCGAACAAAAGGGTCTATGCAGAGCTTCAGAGGGTTTCTGACATAAAGGACATACCGCCTTTCGTGAATGTCCGTTTAAAATTTTCAGATGCAGTGGTTTAAAAGCCATCTTCCTCTTATCCCAACTTTGTCTTTATAATTGCTTGAACCATGTCATCCTTGTCAAGAACCGGACGACCATGGCGCACTGACAGCTCAAATATCCCAGAACGAGTAAAACCAAGACAATCTGGGAACCGCAGATCACGCCGCGCCAGCTCATCTGCTTGATGCAGAATATCCGTGCGCTGGCTTTTTGTTAATGCCGGCATATCTACAAGAATTTTACCGGCCAGTCGGCGCAACCTTATAACCGCAAACAGGTCTGGCAGAATTGCCAAAGATAAGGGGCCAGGAGCCAGCTTGCTTTGTGCACTGTCAATATCAATCATAAATGCTGCCCTCGTTTGTTCAACATATAAGACCGCCCCATCTTTGGTTATGATGTCTGAGCGACATGCCTGTTCAACCTGTTCACAAATCATCTGCCGGTCTTGTTCAGTCAAGAGGTCGACAGTCCTGTTATTCTCAATTTGCCTTAGTGTGTCTATAACAGACAAACCAGTATAAACCATCCTTGCTTGAGTCTCTACCCGCAGATCTGCGGGCATGTCTCCATCCCTTCGCCAATGTTTAATAATCTGCTCAGCTTCAGCAATAACGGCTTCACACAGAACTGCTGACACCATGCCGTCTGATGTAAAGGCAGATCTTCTGATGATCAGCGTAAACCCCGCATCAAGAAGTCCCGCTCCCAAACAGGCTTCTGTAATTTTTTCTCGCTGCCGATCCAGCTGGGCAGAAGGACGAAGTTTCTGGCTGATATTCACGAGACCTGTCGCCTTGCCGTGCCAACGCAGTGTTACATATTGCCCTGTCAGCTCAATTCCGGCCACAGCCTGTACCGGCTTGTCCTCACGCGCAGATGCCGTCACCGTAACCAGAGCCAACTGGCCTTCTTGCTGCTTTGTTCGGTCTTTAGCCTTCCAGCTGACAGCCCTGCCATCTGCAAGCTGACCTCTCATACGCTTATGCTGGTCAAACCGGCCTGTAACCCGTGCCAGATGAACAGAGCCCAAACCAGAAAAGCTATTATCAGCTGTCCACAGATCAACAAGTCGGCCTCCTTCAATGATCGCACAAAGCTGAGGGTCGTCAAGCTGATCAAGAAGCAGACCATCATTCAGGCTGAACATAATCAAATCCCGCGCCGAGAAGCAGACCGGCAACCTTGTGCATATCCAGTCCCACAATATTGGAATATGAGCCTGTTATCTGACGAACATATAAACCTGCCCGGCCCTGAATGGCATAGCCCCCCGCTTTGCCCTGCCATTCTCCACTCAGAAGGTAAGCATGCATATCTGCAGGACTCAAAGGTCTGAACTTGACACGGCTTACAGACAGTTTTATTCGCCATCCGCCATCCGGCAGATACAGACAGATACCGCCATAGACACGATGACCTCGCCCAGACAGAAGCTGAAGACAGCGTCTCGCCTCCTCTGCTGTTTCAGCCTTTGGCAGAATACGTTGCCCACATATAACAGCTGTATCCGCAGACAAAACGAACTGACCGCCTAATTGGCTGGCAACAGCAACAGCCTTTTGCTGTGCCATACGCAGAACATAATCGGCAGGCCGTTCACTTTTCATGACTGTTTCATCAATATCAGCGGCAATCACATGATCTGCAGATATACCTGCTTCGGCAAGGAGATTTTTGCGGCGCGGTGACTGTGAAGCAAGAATAAGCTGGTATTTGGGCGGTGGCCGCATATAGCGTGTCATAGCCTTGTGCCCTTCAGCTGTTAACTTTTCCGAGACCGGACTGCATTCACGTCTGGCCTTATTTAAATCGGAACGTGATTCGCCCCTTTGTCAGATCATAAGGGGTCATTTCCACATTCACCCGGTCGCCTGCCAGCACACGGATCCTGTTTTTCCGCATCTTGCCACTGGTATGGGCAAGGACTTCATGATCATTGTCAAGCTTCACCCTGAACATCGCGTTGGGAAGCAGTTCGGCCACAGTACCGGAAAATTCTATCACGCCTTCTTTGGCCATACAGTATCATCCTTATTCGCCTTTAATCTAAGTGTATGACAGTGTTGGTCTTTTTTATTCAAAAGGTCAAGTTTTTTGGTGTTATGCCGCGAAATAATTTGTCAGAAGTCGGTCGATTTGTTCTCTGATCTGCCTGTAACTTTCCAAAGTTGTTTCGCGCGATAGTTCATTTACATGAGGCGGGGGGACGTTCCAGAATAAAGTGTCACATCCCTCATTAGCCCATCTGCGGGCTTTATCTTCTGCTTCACGGGAAAACGACACGATCAGCTCAAATTTAGCTGGATCAAGTGCCTCAAAAACCTGGGCTTCATGTCCGCTGACATCAATGCCCTTTTCTTGTAGAACAGCAGCAACAAACCCATCCAGCGGCCCTTCAATTACGCCGCAGGACACGGCTCTGCCTGCAGGTGAATAAGATTTTGTTTCAAACAAGGCTTTTGCCATCACTGATCTGACGGCATTCTGTGTGCAGGCGAATAATATCTGCTTGTCGGCAGTTGTCATTTTTCCCCCCTTGACGTCATGACACAGATTAATGTGAACAGCCGACGTGATGTTGGCCCGTCTACCTTAACATAATTGTCTAGTCGTTGCTTCAACAGCTCAGCACCTTCATCATGTAATCCTCGGCGGCCCATATCTATCGCCTGAATCTGTGATGGTGACTTTGTGCGAATGGCATCATAATAGCTGGTACACACCATATGATAATCACGCATGATCCGCCGGAACGGACCAAGGGCCATCACAAACCCACTCAGTGCTGTTTCTTTTTGGTCACGCACATCAAAATAAACATGGCGCAAATCTGTTTTCAGATACAAATGATACGGGCCAGTTTTCTCAAACACATCAAATTGATTTTCATCCAGCAAATCATAAACTGCAACTTCCTGTTCATGTATGCGCTCCGGCGATACGCGCTTTGAAGGATCTTGTTGAATATGGATAAATAAGAGTTTTTCAGTCATGTTTGCGTTGTACAGCCCCTGATGTTCCTGTGCGGGAAGGTCAGATGAAGGAGGCTGCCTGTATTGGAAGCCTCCTATTCAGCAGCAGCTGTTACCGCTGTCCGGAACCGCTTTATCCAGCTATCGAGTTGTTCTGGATATTGTTTCCATGCTGCTCTGTTTACTGCCAGCCGGGAACTCACCTCTGAGATGGTTTCAATTTCAACAAGGCCATTTGCCGCCAATGTTGAGCCGGTTTCAACAAGGTCGACAATGCGCCTGCACAAGCCCATTGATGGGGCCAGTTCCATGGCGCCGTTCAGCTTAATGCATTCAGCCTGAACACCGCGTGCAGAGAAATAAGCTTTTGTTAGATGCGGATATTTTGTGGCCACCCGCACATGTGACCATCTGCGCGGGTCATCATGTTCCGCCAATTCAGCAGGACAGGCGACAACCATCCGACAATAGCCAATCCGCAAATCAACCGGGGAATATATCTCAGGGTGGTCAAATTCAGCAAGAACGTCAGAACCAGCTACCCCGAGGTGCGCCGCCCCATACGCTAAAAAGGTCGCTACATCAAAACTGCGGACACGGATAATATCAACATCAATAGAATTGGTACTGAATCTGAGTCGGCGATCTGACGAGTCATAAAAAGCTGGCTCTGGCTGCAGGCCAACTGCTTTTAAAATTGGCGTCAGCTGATCCAGAAGCCGGCCCTTGGGTACAGCCAGAATTAGGTTTTGTTTATCTGTCTTGTCTGTCACTCTCACACTCGCCTCAGAAAAAAAGCTGTCAGCTCTTATTATGTTGGGGTCGGGCCAATCCCGGATGTGGCGCGGCAATGTCCTGCACGATAAGTGCCAATTCATCCACGGTCAGCCTTATACCATATCCATCTGAAAAGGTGAATGTCAGCCTGTTCACCACTTTTTCGTTCTCTTTGGTCTCTCCATACGTGATCGACAGTAAGTTGTAAAACTGGTTCACCCCTGCAGACAGGCCACGCTGGCTGACTCGTTTCACATGGGTAACCTTCAGGCCACACAAACACCGATTCGGCTGTGTTTGTGACTCGGTATCATCAGCCTGCTCCCAACAGAACCGGTTAATGACCATCACAAAGCTGGCCGCATCTTTTTGATAATGCAGGTCACTTGCGGCAACAAGACCGTCCTGGAGCAAGGCTGACAGGATCTCAACATCCTCTGCCGCAACCGCACGCAATTTCAGCCTATTCTCTTCTGTCATGAGCCAGACCTGCCTGAGATGTTGTCAATCCAGCCGCTGAAGCACAGCACCACAGGCCTCCAGCTTTGCATCCAGATTAGCATATCCCCGATCAAGATGATAAATATCAGTGATTACAGACTGGCCTTCGGTTGCCAGTGCAGCCAGAACAAGGCTCACAGAGGCCCTTAAATCTGTTGCCCTTACAGGTGCGGGCAGCAGTGACACCTTTCCCCTAACCAAGGCGATACTTCCCTCTACATGAATATCTGCTCCCATTCTGACCAGCTCAGGGACATGCATGAATCTGTTTTCAAAAATAGTCTCACAAATTTTGGAATGCCCATCTGCAAGACACATCATCGCCATGAACTGGGCTTGAAGATCTGTTGGAAAGCCCGGATAGGGCTGCGTTTCAATATCAATACCGCGATAATGGCCGGAGCTGCTAACCCGAACCTCATCTGTCCCTGCCTCAATATTGACACCAGCCTGACGCATCACATCAAACAAACTTTCAAGATGTGCCGGGACCATCTGTTTCAGGCATAAGTCGCCGCCGGTCATCGCAACAGCGATCACATAGCTGCCAGCCTCAATTCGATCAGCCACAACTGCATGCCGGGCAGGTTCCAGCGCGGGCACGCCTTCTATTGTGATGACATCTGTACCCGCACCCGAAATTCTAGCTCCCATTGCAGACAGGCAAGCCGCCAGATCGAGAATTTCAGGCTCACGCGCTACATTGACAAGCTGGGTTATGCCTCTTGCGAGACAAGCCGCCATCATAGCATTTTCTGTTGCGCCAACAGAAACGAAGGGAAAGATAATCTTGCTCCCTTTTAGCCCATCTGGGGTGCGGGCCTGAACATAACCGTCAGCCAGTTCAACTATTGCGCCCAACTCCTGCATGGCACGAATATGCAAATCAACCGGTCTTGACCCAATGGCACAGCCTCCAGGCAAAGATACACGCGCCTCCCCATACCGAGCTAGTAATGGCCCCATTACCAGAATAGAGGCTCGCATCTGGCTGACCAGATCATAAGGTGCATCTGCATTAGTCGTAGCCCCTGAAATAACCACAGTTCCTGAATCTTGCTGGACGGTCATGCCCAACTGTTGCAAAAGACGGATCATTAACCTTGTATCAGCTAGATTTGGCACGTTGGAAAGGGTCAAGCCAGTCCCGCCTGCAGACATCAGTCCTGCTGCCAACAAGGGCAAAGCCGCATTTTTTGCACCACTTATGGTTATGTCACCATAAAGATGATTACCGCCATTCACCGCCAGACGTCCCATCTTAATCTTGTTTACCTTTTGTTTGCCCTGCTGAGCTGTCTTTTGGTATTATTTGATGCTGTTGCCGGGATCGGCTCTGCTGTTTGCGTTTGAGAAGGTTTTCACGAAGTGCCTTATTTAACCGTTGCTGCCTATGCTGTTCTGCTGTGCTACCCTGTTTAGTTTTCTGTGCAGGCTGCGCCTGATTTGATCTGGATGAGTTTGCCATCATTCAATGTTCTTTTTTAAAAACGCCTTGCTCAAAAGTTTTAATTCTGCATATCTTTAAGTTATTCCTATCGTAAAAGCCCTATGCAGACTAGAGATTAGTTTTGATCTAAAGAGACAAAATGAACAGATGATTGTGGCCAAATAGGGGCTGCCCTGCCACTAGACATGGTCAGGAAGAAGTCTTTTATTAATCTGAGGCTTAAAGAATGAAAGATGCCAAAGAGCGCTCCGGAGCAGCCAGAATCAGCAAACGTTCACTCCCCTTTTTTCTTATGGTTGGTCTTACTCTATTTTTTCTATTTGGCGGACATAAATTCTTGTCCCTCAGTCAATTGGCAGAACATTATGCGGGCTTAAAAGCCTTTGTTGATGGGCATCTGGCAACCGCTTTGCTAGTATTCGGGGCGGCTTATATACTTACTGTTGCCTTATCACTACCCGTTGCTTCATTGTTGACACTTGCAGGCGGTGCCTTATTTGGCTGGACAGCGGCGGCTGTGATCACTTGCGCGGCAACCATCGGGGCGACAGTTGTCTTCATTGCAGCCCGAACGGTACTGAATGAATTCTTTGTAAAACGCACCAAAGGTTTTATGACAAAATTGGAAGCCGGGTTTCAGAAGAATGCCTTTTCTTACCTTTTGGCCCTGCGCCTAATCCCCATATTCCCTTTCTGGGTTGTGAATATCGTTCCCGCCCTGTTAGGAATGCGCGTGAATCAGTATATGCTAGCAACATTCATTGGCATCACCCCAGGCACATTAATTTATGTCTGGGTTGCCAAAAGCATTGAAATCTTGCTGTCACGCGGACAGACCCCGGACTTGTCTGAATTAAGCAAACCGGCAATCATTGTGCCTTTATTCGCCCTTGGGCTGCTATCTTTAATCCCATCTTTGTGGAAACGACTGCGGGAGCGCCAGCGGGTATACGCCCCTGGCACTTCACATGATAAAAACTGAAATCAGTAAAATAACGGCTGAAAAAAATTGTTACAGATATTTGTGCTATCAAAGGCAGGTTGGGTGGGCAAAATATTTCAGCCGAAGCAGTGAAAATTAGGCATTTTTTTAATCATTTTTCAGCACAGTTTCCCTCAGAAAAAGTATAGTTGAAGGATAAGTATGATATGTGCTACTAAAAAATCACGTTCAAAACTCAGTTTCAGACTTACCAACTGGTATAGCTGTTCTTTAGATTGACGAACATTTGGCGGAAGCAAAAATTGGTCAACAAACGGCTGAAAAAAATTGAATGAAAACAACGTGCTGCTATAGCTCCAGTGGTAGAGCGCACCCTTGGTAAGGGTGAGGTCGCGTGTTCGAATCACGCTAGCAGCACCATTTATCCTTTTTTAATTTACGTCTTTCGCTCCTGCAGAAGATTTCCAGACGCAAGTGAAAATGCTACAGCGGACCACATAAACAGATTATTCCATTGGCCGAAGAAATCTCCCGTCGATTGGAGTGGAAAAAAGACAGCCAGCGGGACAACGTAAGCAATGGCTGTAAATATATTTTCCTTATCAAAACGTCTGTACGAAAAGCAGGTAATGAGAATTGAACCCATCATAAGACAACCTGTAATTAAACCGATAAGGCCAGTCTCACCGGCCAATTGAATGTAAAAATTATGCGGGTGCGTGTGGCAGTCAATATTACTCAGCCCCTCAGTTAAAGCTGGGCAGGTTTTTCGATAGACGTCTGGACCAATACCAATTATTGGACTTTCCTGAAAAGCAACAATGCCACCTTGCCAGACACGCAAATATGGACTGTGGCTATGAATGGGAAGTCCTCCAATAAACTGGCTGCCAAAACGACTGGCCACAGAATCATTGACTAAAAAGACGCCAAACACCGTAGCAAGACCAACAGCAATTAAAATACAATACGGCAGTAATTTTGGCTTCCATGACAGCCCAGCCAACATGCCGCCGCAAGCACGAATAATTAAATTTAAGCGTTCGCCTGCGAAAGTAGAAACTGAAATTGTAATAAGACTTATAATCGCTGCTGTTGCGGACAGCTTTCCTTTATTAGCTACAGCGATGGCGAAAAGCACACAGAAAATGGGCAGGCAAGCTTTAGCCAGATAATTACCTGGCGTTAGGTCCCCATATGGCCAGGACAAGCGGCCGCCTTGCGGACCCACAATTAGAATTTCTGCAATCAATATTCCAGTCATTAATAACAAGCCAATGAAGATCGAAATTGCCATTGCATAAAAGATCTCTTTTGACTTGCAGAAATAGAAGCAGCAGGCAAAAGCAAATAGCGGGAATCGAAACCAGGCGATGGCCTCACCAAGTGAGTAAAGTGGTAGTTCAGAGAGCACTGCAGAGACAATGCAAATTATCCAAAACAAAAGTGTAAATTTTACCCAAAGAGTCTTCAGCCAAAACCAGGTTTGGCTGATGATGCAATGTCCTATAAAGATAAGCCCACATAGTGTTAGCCACGCATCACCTGGGCTGCGTTCAATAAGCATAAAAAGAGGCCCAAGTAGGTAAAAGCCGTGCGTTGTTTTCTGGATAAGACCCAATTCTTTAAAGTGAGCAACGATTTGGGTTAAATTTATCAAGATCGGACCTTTAGAAATAACAAACTAAGATAGTTTTTGCAAACGTATGATTGAATGTCTGTACTACACTAATGGCCTGGAAATTCAATACTTTTTATAACTTCTTAACAGCGACTTGCCGATCTGTAATTCATTGATTCTTACAACTTTTGAATAAGACCATCAATCTTGCGTAATCTCTCATTCAACTGTTTTTGCAGTTCATGCGCGCAAGACATCTCCTCTTTCAGCATCTCGACCAACTTGCCACGGCGACCCTTTACGGCGGGCCCATCCCCACCATCATGCCCCTCTTCCGCCAAAAAATGTGTTGGGCTGACCCCTAAAAGGCCAGCGAGAGCTACAAGCTTGTTAACGCGTGGCTCACTTCGGTCACTTTCCCAAGATTTCAAGGTAGACGCTTTCACACCAAGTAATCTAGCCGCTAAATTCAGGCTCATCCCTGCATTCTGACGAGACGAATATAGCCTTCCACCCAAGGTCATTTCTCCCTCACCTGCGGCGAGGATATTGTCTGATGATTTATGATTATGCATAGGTTAATTCCTTTTGCGACATTCAATCGTTTGTAGGTTACAGCACCTCACCGCTAGGATCCAACTCTATTCCGACCTGGACAAATTTCAGCCATGTCTGCACTACTGAATTAAGTGTCATTGACCAATTTAGAGAGAAATACAGAAAACGACAGTGAAAAGTAATCGAGGTCTCTGTGGATGGCAGTGAAAACAATAAAAATGAAAGCAAGATATTGAAACATATGAGCATCACAAGCAAAACTTGACCATGATCGCTCACGCCGTTCTTAAAATGCACAAAGCGTTTAACCTGCTAACAGCTAAAAAAGTTGTGTTCGAACGAAATTATGCGTCCCTGGCATAGATGCTTTTCAGGACATTTTTTGTCTGCTCAATTAGGGCTGGCTTGACAGCTGACAGGATTTGATTGCGGTCAAACAAATGGGCGTCGCTGCCCAACACATTGCGCAGAGAATTGCCAAAGGCCTGTCGTAATTCTGTGCCCACGTTAAATTTACAAACTTTTGTTTTTGTAGCCAACCAGCCTCTGTCTTCAGCCTTTATTCCACTTGCGCCATGCAGAACAAGCGGACAATTCACTACCGCTTCAATCGCTGCAAGAGCAACCCTGTCTATGACCGCGTAAGCAGAAGTCTGCAGATGCACATTTCCAACAGATATAGCTAGCGCATCCGGACAAGCCTGCTTGACAAGCTCTGCTGCCTCATCTGGTTTTGTGGGCAGAGAGACCGCACCTTCATCATAGCCAACAAAGCCTATCTCCGCTTCAACAGAAACCCCATGGGGCTGAGCGATTTCTTTCATTGAAGATGTGAGTGCAATATTCTCAGCCAACTGAAGGCGCGATCCATCAATCATCACAGAGGTAAAGCCATGATCGATGCCTGCCTGACAATCAGAAATTGTAGTGGCATGATCGATGTGACAAACCACTGGCACCTGTGCCTGTTCTGCAAGCGCACGGAACATAGGCCCAAGAACAGATACAGGTGTATGTGACCGGCATCCCGGTCCTGCCTGCAAAATGACAGGGCACCCCAGCTCTTCTGCAGCTTCGACAAAGGCGCAGGCATCTTCCCAGCCCAACACAACCAACCCCGCTACGCCATAGCCCTCATCAAGGGCTGGCGTGAGAACATCTACAAGATTAGCAACTGTCATTTAAATTTGGCAATCATGTCTTTAATGCCAGGAATGGTTTCTATCTGCCATGCATGCTCAGGCTGAAAATACTGCACAAGTGACCTTTGGCTAAGGCCGCCCAGAATTGTGAAATAATACATCTCATACCCCGGCGCTACTACACAAGGGTGATAGCCTGACTTGATCGCAAAGCTAGATCCGTCAACAATATGAAACGCTTCACCCAATTTGTCCTCATCAGGCTCCAACAGCTGCATGCCAAAGCCATTGCTAGGCCTAAATCTGAAATTATACACCTCATCATGCCGGGTCTCCTTTGGAAAACGATCAGTGTCATGTTTATGAGGCGGAAAGCCTGACCAGCCTCCTGCTCCTACTGTATACAGCTCTGAGACCAGCAGACGCCCGACCTTATTCACCTGTTTTTGACCCAAAATATGTTTGATCTTCCGATGCGTTTTGGTGTCATCAGACCCGTACTGCACAACATCAATTTCATTTTTGTAAACAGCAAAGGGGGCCAGCCTGTCGTCAAATCTTGCCCCGGCAACAAAAACCTCACAGCTATCACTTGTGCAGACCATCTGTGTTGGCATATCGGTTGGCACATAAACACCTTCTGGTTCACCATCCCAGACATCCCTAACTCTGTTACCAACTCCGCCAAAGCTGGTATTATCTACATCAACATTAACACGACCTGTAGCAGGCACAATGCATGTTTCGTAGCCTGGTATTTGGTAGGAAAACACTTGCCCCTTTTCCAGCTTCACAACGTTAAAATAAGTCAGAGGCACATGCGCATCATGGATATCAATGATGGCTTTATTCTGATTATCAAAAGGCGGTATATGCATTAACTTGTTACCTCTGTTCCTTTAATTATTCGGTTTTGTTATTTCGTGAGACAACATAAAATCGTCAAGCTGCTGCCTATCTGGCATGGCAGACGCACATCCCACCCGTGCAACAACATAAGCCGCCGCCGCACTGCCTCGTAGAACAGCAGAATGCACATCGCCATCAAGGCTTAACCTGCTCAGAAAATTACCTAAAAACGCATCTCCTGCCCCAAACGGTTTTGCGAGTGTCACAGGAAATATACCTGTCTCAATCACATGTTCTTGATAGAGCGATATACAGCCTAGCTCACCTCTTTTATAGAGAACAAGCTGGCCAGTTTCTGCAAAAGCTCTGGCTGCGGCAAAACCTCTGGCTTCATCGCCGCCACACACCACAGTAAATTCATCATTATTGCCAACCAGAATGTCTGCCTTCGCAAGTTCTGGCCCTATACGCAAGGCCGCGGTTGCCGCATCTGGCCACGCATTTGCCCTATAATCAATATCGAAAATAATTGGGCATCCTACCTGTCTTGCAGCCGCAATCGCTATACTGACCGCTGATGCAGATGGCTCGCCAGATATAGCGGTTCCAGTGATAAGCAGCCCGCCAGCCCTGCTAAAATCAAGGCGCTGAATATCCTTTTTTGAAATCTGCAGGTCTGCTGCATCATTCCGGTAAATCACCACAGCGGCATTCTGCGGTTTTGTCTCAGCGATCGCTAGAGAATTACGAAATAGACCCGCTTGTGTCTGGCAGTAGGTAATGTCAACACCATACTGATTACATTTTGCTTGCACAAAACGGCCAACCTGGTCATCTGAAAACACTGTCAAAAGCGCCGCATGTCCGCCTTGCCGCGCCAGCGCAACAGCAATATTACCAGCAGACCCACCCATATCCGCTCGAAAATATTCAGCATCTTCTGTATTTCCGCCAACTGGTTCAGGATATAAGTCCATCCCCGCTCGGCCAATACAATAAACAGGGCCAGAGCCAAGCCTGTTAGAGACGGTTTCAGAGAAAAAAAATGGGGGCTGGTTAATCATGAACTTCATCATGGATAGATGGCACAAAACGGTCAAGCTGCTTTGATCTAACACAATAAGACAGCCGAGATGGTGACCTCGGCAGGACTCGAACCTGCTACCTACAGATTAGGAATCTGTCGCTCTATCCTGATGAGCTACGAGGCCACAACTTAGATATTATACACGCAAAGATGGTTTGGCTATAACCGCTCAACATCATCTTCACCGAGATAAGTGCCGGTTCTGACCTCTATTAAAGTCAGGGCCACATCTGCAGGATTAGATAATTTATGAGCCGTACCTGCTGGAATATCCAAAGAATCGTTAGCGCCCAGCTTGACAAGCCTTTCCCCAAGCTGCACTTCAGCAATACCGCTTGTTACAACCCAATTTTCAGAACGTTTCTGGTGGGTCTGCAAAGACATTTGTGTCTGCGGATATAAATGCACCCGCCGCACCTGATACCCCTCAGCCAGAACAAGAGTCTCAAACCAGCCCCATGGCCTAAACTGGCGCCGCTGCTCCAAGGCCTGGCTTAGTTTCTGCTGATCAAGCAGGTCAACAATCTGCTTCACAGATTGGGCCTGGTCTTTATTCACCACTAAAACCGCGTCAGCCATAGCGACAACAATGAGCTCATTGAGACCAACAGCAGCAACAACCTGCTCTGGCTTATCGGACCAGATTAGACAAGAGTGACTGTTTATTTGGCTGGCTTGGCCAATCAGCACATTTCCTTTTGAGTCTGCTCGCCCATCTGCTGACAGCTCTCGCCTGACAGCCTGCCAGTCACCCAGGTCGGACCAGCGTCTGGAAAAGGAAAAAACAGTGAGATTATCTGTCTTTTCAAGAATAGAATAATCAATTGAGTCAGCCTCAATTTCAGCCCAAGATGCCTCATCAAGGCGCAAAAAGTCTAGATCCAGCTTGCCTTGCTTTACGGACTGTGTGACCGACCTCAGCATGTTAGGGACATGCTGTTCTGCTAATTTCAGCACTATCTCACACTTCATTAGAAAGATACCTGAATTCCAGAGATAGCCGCCTTGTTCAATCATTTTTTCAGCGGAATTCTTATCAGGCTTTTCATGAAACCCAGCCACAGCAAAACCTTCGGAGTCTGATAACTTCTGTCCGGTTTCGATATAGCCATACCCTGTCTCAGGACGAACAGGCTCAATACCAAAAGTCACGATAGATCCTGATTTTGCAGACGCTTTTGCTGCTACCACCAATTCTATAAAGGCTGACCTGTCAGGAATATAATGATCCGAAGACACCACCAGCATCAATGCATCTGGGTCCTCTTGATAAATTTTTTCAGCAGCTGCCAAAATTGCGGGGGCTGTGTTCTTAGGTGAAGGCTCAAGCAAAACAGTGCTCGATATTATGCCAATATCAACCAGTTGTTGAGCAGCAATAAACCTGTAGTCATTTGCCGTAATCACAAACGTCTCTTCAAATTCAGGCCCTGAAACACGTCGGGCTGCCTGCTGAAATAGACTGTCATTCCCCGTTAGATTCAAAAACTGTTTTGGCATTGACCTTCTTGACAATGGCCATAGACGGGTCCCTGAACCCCCACATAAAATCACTGGATAAATCAACGCCATTACCTGGTGCCTTCTCTTCGCAAACCTCTCCCTTATTTTTACCTGAGGCGCTCTGAAATGGCCACACAAAGCCTAGAGTTAGTTAAACAAGAAAGTTAAATATGCCCATGAGCACAAACATTATCTGGCAGCCCTGCCGCACTGCAGGCCTTGATTTGTCTCTGACCCAGCTGGTCTGTGTCAAAATCATCAATCAAATCATGGAACAGACGATGCCAGTTTACCTCTGCTTTCAGATGCATAAAGACAGAGCCAAGGCCCACAGCTGCCCGATCCATTAACACGAATTCACGTGGCGGTTTGATACCGCCAATCCGCTTTAATTCCTGATGAACACGCCCAGCCAACTCACGACCTTCTGAACCACCACGCATCTGCTGGATGGGGCGCACCTCATCAGACAGCAAGGGGGCATAGATAAAACCTGCCCACATATTCAAGACCGTAATCGCCTCATCATCAAGTCCGTGAAATCCCCATTTCGCATAGGCCTGACGCGCTAGATCATCATCCTGCTGGCTCAAGGCTCGATACAGCTCAATAACACCTGCCACAAATTCAGGGCGGAAGATGCGGATGGATCCGAAATCCATCAGATTAATATTCAAATCAGAATCAATTGAATAATTGCCCAAGTGCGGGTCACCATGGATCACGCCATAAAAATAAAAAGGCACATACCAGGCGCGAAACATATTCATTGCTACCTGATTCCGTGCTTCCTGAGATGGCTCTGTCTCCAGCCAGACCATCAGCTTTTGGCCCTCTATCCAGCTCATCGTTAGCGCCCGCTCAGACGATAAGTCAGGATAATATTCAGGCATAACTACCTGACGTTCATCTTTTAGCATCAGACTGTACAGCTTCAGATTTGCGGCCTCACGCTTGTAATCCAGCTCTTCACGCAACCTATCTGATAACTCCGTATGGATATCAGCAGTTGAAATTGCACTGTCAAAACGCTCATAAAGCTGAAAAACCAGTTTTAATTGGGCCAGATCCGCATCAATTGCTGACGCCATATCCGGATATTGCAGCTTGACCGCCAACAGCTTGCCATCATGGGATGTGGCTTTATGAACCTGGCCAAGGGATGCCGCTGATACAGCCTGCCGGTCAAATGATGCAAATTTTGACTGCCAGTCCGCTCCCAATTCAGCTGCCATGCGACGCTTTACAAACAGCCAGCCCATAGACGGGGCATCCGCCTGAAGGGCAGCCAGTTCTTCTGCATATTCAGGCGGCAACGCGTCAGGTATCGTGGACAAAATCTGGGCCACCTTCATCAATGGCCCCTTTAGCCCGCCCAATGCCTCACGCAGCTGGGCAGCGTGTTTGTTTCTATCCACATCCATCCCCAGATAGCGTTCGCCTGCTAGACGGGCCGCTAGCCCTGACATTGTTCCTGTGACGCGTGCATAACGACGAATGCGCCCACCAACTCCGGATTGACCATCATAAGCTGCCATCTTATCTACTTCCTCTTTTACGCGACTGGCTCAGGACAAACTCTGCAGCTCGTCAATCATGCCTGCGATCATATCAAGCCCCATATTCCAAAATGAGGCATCTGCCGGATTCAGACCAAAAGGCGCAAGAGCTTCATTATAGCGTTTGGTACCGCCAGCTTTTAACATCTGAATATATTGCTCAGAAAAAACCAATTTATCTGCAACTGATTTCTCTTGATAATTCTGCCAGAGTGCATTCACTAGACAATCACCAAATGCATAGGCGTAAACATAAAAAGGCGTATGCACAAAATGTGGGATATAAGCCCAAATCGGCCGATAGCTGTTATCAAGACGGACTGCAGGACCCAGTGCTTGCGTTTGTGTCTGCATCCACAAATCTGACAGCGCCTCGGCAGACACCTCTCCTGATTTACGGGCATCATGAAAAGCAGTTTCAAAATTATGGAAGGCAATTTGGCGCACAACCGTATTCAACATATCCTCAACTTTTCCGGCCAGAAGAAAGCGCCGCGCTGCGTTATTTGGGGCCTTGTCAACTAAGGTCTGGAAGGCAAGCATTTCAGCGAAAACTGAGGCTGTTTCAGCCAGTGTCAAAGGCGTATCTGACATTAGATAGCCTTTATCTGCTGCTAGCACCTGATGGATGCCATGCCCCATTTCATGAGCCAGGGTCATCACATCACGGGCCCTACCATCAAAATTCATTAGAATATAAGGATGGGCTGAAGGCACAGTCGGGTGGCTGAACGCCCCGGATGCTTTGCCTTTACGCACTTCTGCATCAATCCAGTTGCGGTCAAAAAACTGCTGCGCGACATCAGCCATCGGCTGGTCAAAACCAGCAAAAGCATCTGTGACGATCTGCCGGGCATTAGACCAGTTAAACCGTCTGCCATCATCCCCTGGCAAAGGGGCGTTCCTGTCCCACCAGGGGAGTTCATCTACGCCCATCCAGCCTGCCTTTAACTGATAATAGCGATGCGCGATGTCTGGCATGCGGGCTGTCACTGCGCCGGCCAGAGCATCCACCGTAGCGTCATCAACATCATTGGCAAGATTACGTGACGAGACAGGGCGTTTGAACCCTCGCCATCTGTCGTCAATTTCCTTATCCTTGGCAATCACATTTAAAATTAAGCAGAAAAGTCGCTGATTATCCTGCATGACCCCAGATAAAGACTGACCAGCTTCTTTGCGGATATCAGCAGACGGATCTGACAATTTATTCAGAATTTCAGCTTCTGTCACTTCTGTACCCTGAAACTCAAACCGCAGAGAGGCTGCTGTTTCATCAAAAAGACGTATCCAAGAACCTCGTCCCGCCGGAGTGCGTTCAACAAGCATCTGTTCAAGCCGGGTTTCAAGCTGATGCGGAGCAAAAGCTCGCAGACGCCGTAACCAAGGCAGAAAATGATAAAAATCAGGGTCGCTCAACGCCCGCTGAAAACCATCCTCATCCATGGCGGCCAGTTCAAGTTCAATAAACATCAACTGTGATGAAAAACCTGAAATTGCCTCTTTCATGTCTTGCGCATGCTGGCCCGTCTGTGGATCAGCCATATCTGCGGCAAATTGCAAATCCGCATGCGAAATGATACGAGACAGACGTTCAGAGACAGATTGATAGTCCGCGATGACAGCCGCGAGTTCAGCACCTGTCATCTGACTTAGACGCCCCTCATGCTGGACCAGCTTTTCTGTCTGCAGCTTGGAAGTATCCAAGTCCAGCTGGATGGACGTGCTACTGTCAATGTACAAATCTGTTAAATCCCAAATGGGCAACGAATCTGGCATATCAACCTCTTATCTATGAGTATTTGTGCTTCTTCCATATATAGGCAGAAAACGCTGAACGGCTACCATTTGGCCAGATTCATTTCTGGCATTTGCGCAGCTGTCTCCCCCCGCAAAAAGACCAAAGTCACACTGCCAATTTCCACACCCCATTTACTAACAAAAGCGCGGTTAATCGCAATATCCTGATCAAGCTGGTAAATAAAATCATCAAATCTAACCTGAAGCTGCTGCCCAGACATCGACAGCACAATATCATATGACCAGGACAACACATTTCCCGCAATCTGGCCTGTGGCCACACCATCTATATCCTCTGCACGGCCCTGATAGCGGAAGAGGCCAAGCCCGTCAGGGCCGAGATTATCAATTCTCCAGACCCGGCGGGCGGTCTCTCCATCATCATAGATGAATTGCTCGTCCAGTGTCAGACGTCCTCCATCTGTCTGGCCATCGATCTGTACACGAAACTGACGCTTCAGATTGCCAAATCTATCCTCAAATATACCGTAGGCATAGCTTCTACCGTCAAAAAATTCCTCTAACTTTAGGGCAGGACGATTATCTACGTAATCAGCCATATCTGCCCTAAAGAGCCATTGTGTGCAGCTTGTCAGACTTATTATAACCGCAACTACAAATAAAAATCTTACCATAAATTTCAGGGCTATCATCAGACCTTCACTCCGCTATTTCTTCTATTTTCATCTACGAGATAGAACCAGTAGGCAGATGACCCCTGAACCAGACTTGACCTTTCCTATCCAAGGGCTGACTGTTGAACTGTAGTTTTAACCGGAGCTGTTTTTACGGTAATGCCCGCCCCTTCTCTTTTAGATAAAGTTTCCACCTTTGATTTGCTGCGTCATGAATGGCGGTTTCTGTTCTATGGGCTGCTGATGTCATTTTGGTCTTCTCTTGGCCAGACATTTTTCATTTCTCTGTTTAGTCATGATATCCGCACATCCCTTGACCTGACCCATGGTGAATTTGGCAGCTATTACGCTTTTGCAACAACTGCCAGCGCCCTGACCCTGTTCTGGTTGGGCAAGCTAGCAGATACTGTAAGCGTACCCCGCCTGTCACTGATGACCCTTGGCGGTGTCTGTCTAGCCGCGTTTCATTTCTCATTTGTCAGCTCAGTTTTCAGCCTTGTTCTTGGCTTTTATCTTCTGCGCCTATCCGGGCAGGGGATGATGTATCATGTATACAGCACAGCTGTAACGAGGCGGTATATCGGGACTAGAGGACGAGCACTTGCTCTATGCGGCCTGGGCATGCCATTTGGAGAGGCAGCTTTTCCTCTTCTTGTTATTCTTGCGCTCTCAATTACAGACTGGCGCACAATCTGGATTATTCTGCCGATAATTGCGTTTTTTAGCTTCGCTCCATCAATTCCTTTTTTAACACGCCGGACGCGCTTTCAGGATGGACCTGGCCGTGCAGACCACGGCAGCCCTGAAGAACTACAGGACACCTCGTCTGTCCGCCGGCATATAGTTATGCGGGACAGTGCGTTTTGGGCGGTTATCATCTGGCTGATGATGGTGCCCAGCTTTACCATTACTGGCCTGTTCTTCCATCAGATTTATATAGCGGGGGAAAAGGCTGTGCCGTTATGGCTCTGGTCCTCAAATTATATCTGGTATGCGCTGGCAGCTGTTGGGAGTGCATTTTTTTCTGGCTTTTTGATAGACAGGCTTACCGCTCACCGTGTGGCTTATGTCAGCCAGATTCCTTTACTATTTTCTTGCCTGTTTTTGTGGTGGGGTCATGGCACATACTGGTTACCAGTCTATTTTGTACTTTTTGGCGCAGGCGGAGGTATGATACCGCCTCTAATTAATGCCCTTTTGGCAGAACGGTATGGCACAAACTGGTTGGGCGAAATTAAGGCTCTTGCCATGCCAATGAATGTCTTTGCTAGCGCCTTGTCACCTGCCCTGATGGGCATTCTCATCGACCTTCACTTTCAGCTGGATGATATAATTTTACTGCTGGCAAGTCTTAGCCTATTTAGCACTATTGCCCCCTTTTTATGGTTTAATCTTCTTAGACAGACAGAGGTACCTCACAAGCTGCTAAACTGATTTATCTATTTAGCCTGCGGACAGACCTACTGACCCTATTGATAAAAAACCAAATCACAACAGCTACAAAAGGCACAGCAAACGCTTTTACAAGGCCTATTTCATCAAAAGGTGGCTGAAGATTAAATCCCGCCGCCAGAATGCCCACAAGGCCCACGCCATAGTAAGTTCCAGCTATCACAGACAGACCCTCAACAGTCTGTTGCAGGCGCAGTTGGGCTTGCGCACGCCTGTCCATGGAAGACAACAAATCACGATTTTGTCTCTGAATTGTTGTCTCTGTCTGTGTGCGCAGCAACGATCCTGTCCGTTCAATGCGCTGAGACAAGGTCTGTACTCGGTCACCAAAGGCAAAACAGGTCTGCATAGCTGGCATCATCCGCCTGTCCAAAAACCCATAAACTCCTTGATGCCCGTCAAGACGTGCTAGACGAAGCCCTTCAAGACGAGCCAAAAAAATATCATGATAGGCTTTGGTTGCCGACAGCCTGTACGATGTATTTGCAGATATTTCTTCAACCTTGGCAGCCAGCTGGGACAGTGCCGGCAACAAGGCCTGAACTTCAGTATCATCATGCGAAATCTGTTCCGTTAACTGCTGCGTTAGGTCTGTGAGCTTATGTTCTATCTGCACTAGTGTTGAGAGATATTTCCGGGCCACTGGTAGGCCAAGTAAGGCTAGCATGCGGTAGGTTTCCATCTCAATAATCCGCAAGACCATGCGCCCCATACGCTCTGGCGTAATGCAGTTATGAAAAACAATGGCACGTGAAAACTCATTTTCATCGATATCAAAACTGCAATGCAGCTGACCAGCCCCATCCGATATCTGGCTTGAGGCCTCAGCCTGACTGTTCAGCATAAACTGAACTTTCAGCGGATCAAGCTTGGCGGGCGCCCGCCCACCTATCTCTACCCAGATGGCATGAAACAGGCTGGCGGGCACAGTATCAATCACGTCAAACGGCAGTTCCGGCCAGGTAGCTTTATCAAACGCCCCTTTGGCCAGCCCGCTACGAACCGTCTCTCCCTTCATAATAAACCCAATTGTCACAAATTCAGTGTGTCGCTCTATCCTAAAAATATAATTCTTAAATGTCTCCCGCCTGAATTTTTCTCGTATCTCGAGGGGCAGGCGCTCCTGTGCCGTCAACCAGTCATTGATATGGCTGACAATATCTTGATCTGAGTTGTCATAAAGAAAGACATAGCGGATGAACCTGCCAGCACCGTCAAAATCGTGAAACGGGCGGGCATGAAGCTCATCAGAAAGCTGTCTGCGCTCTGGATGGATGGCCATTATAAAAACATCCTTACTTTCGCCATTATCATCAGCCAAGACCCACTTCGTCAAAGCTGATTGCCAGTTGCAATCTTTTTCATCTTAACCCATTTTTCAAATATGGCCCATTTTTTCCATTTAAATTGCAAAAAATTATTCATCGCTCTGATTTATCTGCTTGGTCTGCTGCCTTTAAAGATGCAGGCAGCCGAACAGCCAATCGGAGATGGCATCTGGTTTACCTGTGAGTTTACACAAAGCAAAACTCCACCAACAGATAAATGTGAGATGTTTGATGATGAAGGCTTTAAAGCCAGCGAGGGTCAGCTCAGCTATTTGCGTATGATTGGATCTGCAGAGACCAACTGCAAGGGTCAGAAACAAGGCCAGTGTTTTCCCGCCGATCTGCCACAGATCACGGTAAAGACAAAACCTATTGGCGATGTGTGGCTGGATACTGACCGCCTGTATGTGACATGGTATGGCTGCACACAGGATTACCACTTTTTTCAGGACGAGGGCTTTGTAACAGTAAAACCAGAAGGTAAAGATTGTTTTTGGTCACGTGAACGCCATTTTTATGTTGCGCCCTACAACGGACAGGTACTTCAACAATGAGCTTTATGCCCACCCCACCAAAACAACCTGTTTTGTCTGTTCACCCAGACAAGCACATCATCAGCCTGAGAGGTGAAGATGTGCGTGATTTTTTGAATGATATTCTGACCGCTCAGATCGGCACCCTTGCCAGCGACACTGCCCGTGCTGCCTGCCTGCTCTCACCACAAGGGCGGATACTGTTTGATATGGTGGTGATGGCCAGCGCAGATACAGTCTTTCTCATTACAGAAGCAGAACAGACCGCCCAGCTTGCAAAGCGACTAACAATGTATCGGCTGCGCCGGAAAATAGAAATTACTGTCAGCTCTAACCTTTGTGCAGGACATATATGGGGGGAAGACCACGCAGATTTCAGCGTGCCAAATAGCTGTATCAGTGCTTATGACGAACGCCATAAGGCCCTGGGCAAACTTGTGCTATTCTCTGAGATTAATGGCTTGCCAGAGCAGGCAGAGGCAAAGTACTGGCAGGCTCTGCGGATCAGCCTTGGTGTTCCTGAAGGGGCAGCTGATCTGACACCTAACCGGGCGCTGATGCTGGAAGCCGGACTTCACCTTTTGGGCGCGATAGATTTTGAAAAGGGGTGTTATGTTGGCCAAGAAGTAACCGCCCGCACCCATTATCGTGGTCTGGTCAAACGCCGCCTTTTTCCAGTTTCTGCTTCTGACAAGTTGAAATCAGGTCAGGCCCTGAAGCGTGGTGACACAGCGATTGGACAGATCGGATCAACAGCAAGCCTGCCAGATCGCAGGGACATCGCGCTAGCCAGCCTGCGCCTTGATGCAGTTCAAGACAGTCTAGCCGGCATAGCTGAACTTACCACAGAAAACGGACAGATAATCAGCCCTCACATCCCAGACTGGATGCACCCGCTGCCTGGCTTTGATAAGGGATGAACAGGATAAATGTGGGACAGTTCCTACTGGGCAGTCCAGCCACCATCCAGAGAAAAACTGGACCCAGTAATATTCCGGGCCGCATCACGAGCCAGAAACAGGGCCATATCCGCGATCTGCTGGGGCACCAGGAACTGACCAGCGGCATGTTTTTCGCTAACCATCGCAATCCCGGCTTCATCATAAGGCAAGCCTGTTTTATCAGCATGCGCACGAACCTGCCTGTCAACAAGCTCTGTCAGAACAAATCCCGGGCAAATCGCATTACAGGTGATATTCTGCTGGGCCGCTTCCAGCGCGACAGTCTTGGTCAGCCCAACTAGCCCGTGCTTAGCAGCAACATAAGCAGATTTATGAACTGAAGCCACTAGACCATGCGCAGAAGCTATATTAATGATCCGGCCAAAATCCCGCTGTTTCATGCCGGGCAAAACAGAGGAAATCAGATGAAATGGCGCTGATAAATTGACGTCTATGATATCCTGCCATTTTTCAGACGGAAATTCATCGACAGGTGCAACATGCTGAATGCCTGCATTATTAATGAGTACATCCACACAACCCATCACATCAGCTGCTTTATCCACCATGCCGCGGGCTGCCACCACATCCCGCAAATCAGAATCATCAAAATGACAAGAAGCTGCACCTTTTTCTTTTAACTGGGCAATAATGTCTGATGCCTTCTTATCCGACATCTGGCCGCCAACATAAAGATGCGCCCCTGTTGCTGCAAAGGCTGATGCCATTGCCAACCCCAACCCCGATACACCACCGGTGATCATCACTGTCCGGACAGATAAACGCGCCATATCCGCTTCCTCACCAACAAAATAAATATAGCTACTTCAAACACAAATTCGTCAGGATTTGAAAAGGGCTTCTGCTTGTGCGCTTACATCCTGTTTTAATGCCAGAATTTCGTCAATTCTGACGACTTCCGCTTTCAACTGTTCTTGATAGTCTTTTAAATCCTCAACATTCCAGTTGTAAAACGATTTTGGTGCATAGGTAGGTTTCAATGCGTCAATTTCATCTTCCATCCGTTTTCCTCCTTTTAAATCCGCACACATGCATTGCCAACCATGCTGGCAGCATTGCCGTTCTGCAATTTTAGGAAACAAAAGGTCTGTTTGCAAATTTCTGTCAAAGGGCTATATATTAGGTCAGGTTCCACCAAAACACTGTATTGCTCCGATTTCGGGGCGTGTTTGGAATCGGCTGGCCCTCCGGGCTGCCAGCCGCCTAAAAAGTGTTGAGAAAATGATAAAGGGTTCGTGCGATGACACAGCTTCTTATGCCAAAAGCGACAGCTGTATGGCTGATTGATAATACAGGACTGACCTTTGAACAGATCGGGGCTTTTTGCGATTTGCATCCTCTTGAAGTACAGGCCATTGCTGATGGTGAAATTGGCGCCGGCATGCAAGGATATGATCCGATTACAAATAACCAATTGTCAAAAGAAGAAGTCGCGCGTTGTGAGGCTGACCCTGAAGCTAAGCTTGAGCTATCAAAGTCAAATCTACCTCAACCTACAGCCCGCACAAAAGGTCCGCGCTATGTGCCGGTTGCCCGGCGTGGTGACAAGCCCGATGCAATCGCTTGGTTGGTCAAACATCACCCTGAATTATCTGATGCCCAAATCAGCCGCCTGATTGGCACCACCAAAGATACTATCACCAAAATCCGTGAGCGCACCCACTGGAATATTTCCAATATTCAGGCTAAACACCCGGCTATGCTGGGCTTATGCAAACAGCAGGACCTCAATGCCGCAATTGAAAAGGCCGGGGGGCAGCCAAAACAGGATGCTGAACAAGTTGCTGATTTAACTGAACTACCATAAAGCAGAAAGCACAAATAGGGAAGGCATGCCTTTCCTGTTTTACTGCCGTTAAACCTGTTTCAGGCCTGCCTGTTGTACCGCGTCATCAATTTCTTCTAGAATAACCGGATCATCAATTGTGGCGGGCAGGGGAAAGTCTTCATTCTGAATAATTTTCTGCATTGTGGAACGCAGTATCTTTCCAGAACGTGTTTTGGGGAGGCGGCCCACAATCACGGCTTGTTTAAACGCGGCGACAGGGCCGATTTCTGAGCGCACACGCTGGACAATCTCAGCCAGAATCTCTGTTCCAGCGCGGTTTGTCCCTGTTTTCAATACCACAAAACCAAAGGGCACCTGACCTTTCAGCGCGTCATGCACGCCAATAACCGCACATTCGGCAACATCCGGATGCCCAGCCAGAACCTCCTCCATTCCGCCTGTTGACAGTCTATGCCCGGCCACATTTATAATGTCATCTGTTCTGGACATGACAAAAATATAACCATCTTCATCAATATATCCGGCATCCCCTGTGGCATAATAACCCTCAAAGCTCGATAGATAGCTTTCGATAAAACGCTCATCGTTCTGCCATAATGTAGGCAACGTTCCCGGCGGCATAGGCAGCTTAATAACAAGGGAACCAATCTCACCAGCTGCGACCTTGTGGCCCTCATCAGAGATCACATGAACATCCCAGCTTGGCACTGCAGGGCCGGAAGAGCCCGCTTTTACCGGGAGCAATTCAATGCCTGTGCAGTTCGCAGCAATTGGCCAGCCCGTCTCTGTCTGCCACCAATGATCAATTGTGGGCACACCTAAAATTTCCTCACACCATTGCAGCGTGTCTGGATCACATCGCTCACCAGCCAAAAACTGTAGTTTGAAATGGCTCATATCAAACTGTTTGACCAGCTCGCCACTTGGGTCCTCTTTTTTTATTGCTCGCATCGCTGTGGGCGCGGTAAACATAGTCTTTACCTTATGCTCAGCAATTACCCGCCAGAACGTAGACGCATCTGGTGTGCCAACGGGTTTACCTTCAAACAAAACCGTCGTGCAGCCCGCAAATAAAGGCGCATAGACAATGTAAGAATGACCAACTACCCAACCCACATCAGATGCCGCCCAATAGACATCACCTGCCCCGCAGCTGAAAATATTCTGCATTGACCATTTTAATGCAACGATATGCCCAGCCGTGGGCCGCACCACGCCCTTAGGTGTCCCGGTGGTTCCAGATGTATACAAAATATATGCAGGATCTTCAGATTTCACCGGCACACAGGCCGCATGGCCCGCAGAGGCCAGCGCGTCATCCCAGTCCATATCCTGGCCATCAATCATAGCGGCTCTGCACATCTCACGCTGATAAAGCAGCACTTTGTCAATTTTATAGGCGGACAATTCAATCGCTTCATCAATGAGCGGCTTATACGCGACCACCCGGCCTGGCTCCAGACCACAGGACGCTGTGACAATCATCTTTGGGGTGGCATCATCGATCCGTTTCGCTAGCTCAGCTGCGGCAAATCCGCCAAACACAACCGAGTGAACTGCACCAATACGTGCACAGGCCAGCATCGTCACAATAGCCTGTGGAATCATCGGCATGTAAATAATGACACGGTCACCATAGCTAATTCCAGACTGCAACAACACATCTGCACATCTGGCTACCCAGTCCTGAAGTTCAGCATAGCTAATATGTTCCTTTATGCCAAGGATTGCGCTGTCATAGATAACTGCTGTTCGGTCGCCATTCCCAGCCTCAACATGGCAATCAACAGCGTTGTGACAGCCGTTTATCTCACCGCCAACAAACCACCGGTAGAAGGGCGGTTTCGCATCATCAAGAATAGTTGTTGCCGGCTTAATCCAGCTTACATCTTCTGCAGCTGCAGCCCAGAACCCGGCAGGATCAGTATCAGCATGTTTTTTCACCTCATCAAATGAAGCTGTCATGGTTACCCCCCATTTCTCAATATATAGGCTGGCGTATAACTCATGCCGCAGCAGTTTAAGCTAGAGCCAGTAAATGTCCAGATGCTTTATTCTGCAATTTCTAAGGCCAAATAGACATCATCCGTTGCCATGATAATGGTTCTAGCCAGACAGGGGTAAAATCTGCTATTACATATTTTTCAAAAATATGATGTGCAAAAGGATAATGACAGTCGATGTCTGATATCCATGACTTTCATCCGCAAAAACCAGATGCGAAGAAAAAACCCCCTTCGAAAAAGAGCGTAGCAACTAATGAAAGCGATAGAGTAGTTGTCTTGAAAACCAAACTTCAAGCGCTTTTATCTGAACATCGTGACCTGGATGATGTCATTGCCCGACTGACGGGAGCCAGTGCTTCAGATCAGTTGCAGATGCAACGCCTTAAAAAGCGCAAACTGGCGCTCAAAGATGAAATCGCCCGTCTGCGCGCCCTTCTTCTGCCGGATATCATTGCTTGAGCTCAGCTGTTTGTGAAATTATGCGTTATTATTATAGCCAGCTGACCTGTTACAAAGGCAAATAAAAATTGAGAAGTGAATGACAGATAAGCCCCAAACCCCGACACCCATTGTGATATGTATGGGCAGCCAATCGGATTGGCCAACAATGCAAGCGGCAAAGACCATGCTTGATTCGCTGCATGTGAGCTGTGATGTTCAGATTATCTCTGCACACCGCACACCAGATAGGCTGACAGCTTTTGCTCAATCGGCTGTGAGAGAGAGCATTCAGGTGATTATTGCTGGGGCGGGCGGAGCTGCGCATCTACCTGGCATGATTGCTGCCCACACAACTGTCCCAGTCCTAGGCGTGCCAGTTGAATCAAAAACCCTGAAGGGCATGGACTCTTTGCTGTCGATTGTGCAGATGCCAGGCGGTGTTCCTGTGGGCACAATGGCCATTGGCACTGCCGGGGCAAAAAATGCAGGGCTGCTGGCGGCTCAGATTCTGGCCTTGTCAGATTCAAATCTGCATGACCGGTTGAATAAATGGCGCGCAGCACAGACAGATTCTGTTGCTGAACGACCTGACATGTCCGGCAATTAGCATAGGCCTGATATTATATGACAGAATTAAAAACCATTGGAATTTTAGGAGCAGGCCAGCTAGGCCGAATGACTGCACTTGCTGCTGCACAGATGGGCATCCGCGCTCACATTTTTGCTCCAGACGCAAAGGGCAGCCCTGCTGCAGAGGTCTCACATGCCTTCACACAGGCGACTTATGATGATGCAGATGCACTTATTGCCTTTAGTAAGTCAATAGATGCTGTCACCTCAGAATTTGAAAATGTGCCCGCCACAACTCTGAATATATTGTCTGCCTATTGCCCTGTCTCACCAGGGCATGATGCTCTTCATCTGGCCCAAAACCGCTTACGTGAAAAAACGCTTGCTGCCCACCTCGGCATACAGACACCTTTATTCTGGGCTGTTCGGTCAGCAGATGATTTAGCCTCTGCTTTGTCTGAACTGGATGGCAAGGGTGTACTGAAAACCACTGAACAGGGTTATGACGGTAAAGGCCAGATGCGTGTGAACACAGGTGATGATGCAGGCTCCTTCTGGAGAGACATAAACACAGATGAAGCAATTTTAGAATCCCTCATCAATTTTACAGCCGAAGTTAGCTTTCTAGTCTGGCGCAATACAAAAGGGCAGACAGGCGTGTTTCCCGCCGCCCTAAATACACATAAAAACGGTATACTTAAAACCAGTATCGGTCCTGCTGACAGCCTTGACCCATCCACACTGAAAGACGGCGAAGACGCTGCCATCGCTCTTGCTGAGGCAGTCAATCTACACGGTGTTCTGGCGATGGAAGCATTTGTTGGACATGCAGGTCAGATTATCTTTAATGAAATTGCCCCGAGGCCGCATAATTCATTTCACTGGACCATTGAAGGCTGTGTGACCAGCCAGTTTACCCAGCTTGTGCGGATCATTTCCGGGCTGGGGCCGGGCGATACCTCTGCGCGCGGCAGATGGCAGATGGATAATCTTCTGGGCGAGGATATGCACCGTTTACCCGCTCTTTATGCCGATGCAGACAAGGTCGTTCATCTATATGGCAAAACAGAAGCACAAAACCGCCGCAAAATGGGGCATGTCACCTGGCAGCTGGGGTGAAGCTATCCTAAATCCTATTTTACCCCTGCAAGCTTTCCAGCGAATAGGGCGTATCGCGATATAGGTCGTTCAGCCAGTTTGCCATCAACAGATAGGCAAAAGGGCGCCATCTGTTCACAGGAGCACAGGCAGGATTGTCACCAGGAAAATAATTCATCGGCAAGGCCGTATCCAAACCTGAATCGGCATCACGGAAGTATTCTGATGCCAGTGTATCTGCATCATATTCCAGATGGTTCAGCACATACAGATCCCCTGAAGACGGGCAGCGCACCATGCCCACACCTGCTTTATCTGATTGAGCCAGGACAGACAAGCCAGCTGCAATTATCTCGTCTTCTTTATTATAGGTATAGCGCGAAATAGGCATCGGGAAACTGTCTGTGAAGCCTTGCATAAGACGGCTGTTTTCCAGCGGCAGAGCGTGGTCATACACTCCGAACAATTTGTCAGCCAGTTGGTATTTTTCAAGGTCGTGAAAATGTTTCATTAGCACCTGCGCACCCCAGCAAATTCCCAGCCGCCTGAAACAATGGGTTCGGGACCAGTCCATAATCTGCTCCAGCTCTGGCCAGTACTGCACCTCCTCAAAAGGCAAGGTTTCAACAGGCGCACCTGTAATGATTAGCGCATCGAAAAACTGATCCCGCACATCATCCAGCTGGCGATAAAACCGTCGCAAATAAGCTGGTTCTGTATTGCGCGGCGTATAACTGGCTGTTGTCATCAGTAGCATATCCACCTGCAAAGGGCTGGTGCCAAACAAACGAGCAAACTGAACCTCTGTATCTTTTTTCTTTGGCATCAAATTCAAAAGCAGTAAGCGCAAAGGACGGATATCCTGCCGGGCAGCGGTCTGTTCCGTGATTAGATCAACACCTTCAGAAGTCAGCGTCTCCATCGCTGGCAGATTGTCAGGCACCTTTATAGGCATAAGTTCACTCGCTTTGGTCTTTTTGGCGCCGATCAGAATGGCACATGATTATCTATAAACCTTAACAGGATATGGAAATCAAGGGTGATGGGTTCAGTAAAAAAAGAGTCTGATTCTAGCGTGCGCGGCGGCCACGCATGATCGGGCCGGCAAAACGCATGGCCATATCTGCCAAGGTTTTGGCAGGTCGTGCCATCTTCGGCAGCCTTGCCACATCCGCCAATCGCCTGTCCAGAAAGGCTTCTGTCTTTGCCATATCAGCAGAATTATCGGACAAAAAGGCCAGCAGCGTAGAACTGTAAACAGCTGATAAAGTCACCCGTTTAGTGTAGAAGTTATAATCTGTTGAGGTATCACCTGCCGCGCGCCACATCTCATCAACTGTTTTGTATAAAAGTTGAGATGCCAGCTTTGCATGCTTCGGCCAGGCAAGCACAGCCAATGTTCGGCGTACAACCTCTTTATATGGGGCAGCCTGTTCAAGTCGGATCAGAACAAGAGAGCGGATTTTCATATGAATAGGCATCACAGCGAGATCTGCAGCATCCTGACTGCGAAAAGCTGAAATCATATTCTGGTCAGCATAAGCGCCATAAGCAGCAATTGCATCGACAATACCTGCCGGAAACAAACTGTGCATTTCAGCTTCGTTTAGTCCGCAATCGGCAGCTGCCGAATCTAGGGAAGCTGTGCTCCAGCCATCAAATGGAATGTGATTTAAAATTGCCTCAATAACATGGTTGGGGATTTGCTCAGAAGTTTTCTGTTCCGCGTCCATTATTTATATCCTGCATTTAAACTATCGATCTTGCCTAACTTTATATAAGTCTTGGCAGCGAAATAGCAAAGGGGCAAACAATACTTTACTTTTTTGATTGGTTCATGCTATTAATTGCGCCTCATAAGGTGCTAGCGCATCGAAAATTTGTTAGGTCAAAAACGAAACGAGAAAGAGATATACATTGTTTGTAGCTGTTCGGGATAATAATGTTGACCAGGCACTTCGCGTATTGAAGAAGAAAATGCAACGCGAAGGCCTGTTCCGTGAGATGAAAAATCGTCGTGCGTTCGAAAAACCATCTGAGCGACGTGCCCGTGAGACAGCTGAATCAACTCGGCGAGTTCGTAAGCTCATGCGCAAGCGCATGGAGCGTGAAGGTTATTAGGTCAAATTTTTGCCCTTAAGACCATTTTGCTAAGCCACCACCTTAACTGATGGTGGTTTTTTAATTTTTATGACAGTCCAGGTTATGTGATGCCCTAGAGCCTCAAAAAAGGTTCCTGAAACCTTGATTGAACTGCTCCTTCAGTACGATATCAACGTATCAAAATACAAAATTGTAATATTTATAATGACAGACTAAAACTTAAAAGAGTAACGTCGCACAAAGGTTAACATTATAATCGAAAACTTTTCGTGAGACTTTGTGAAGGAGTGTCTAGTGAGAATCGGTAGCCCGGCAGAACGCGCATCAGCAGAGGCCCGAGTGGCTCTGACCCCAGAAAGTGCAAAACAACTTCAAAAGCTTGGCCATGAATGCTTAGTCCAGAAAGGGGCCGGCGCCAAGGCCGGTTTCTCTGATGAGGACTACAGCAAGGCAGGAGTTAAAGTCATCAGCAGTGCAAAGTTGATATGGGAAACCTCAGATGTAGTTGTCAAGGTTCTTGGCCCTGATAAGACAGAGGTTAAATATCTCAATAAAACAAAGACCCTAATCAGTTTTTTCTGGCCTGCCCAGAATGAGGAGCTGCTGAAAGACGTAAACAAAACCGGAGCAACGGTTCTGGCTATGGACATGGTGCCTCGTATTTCACGTGCACAGAAGATGGATGCGTTGTCTTCTATGGCTAATATTGCCGGCTATCGTGCGGTGATTGAAGCAGGCAACAATTTTGGTCGTTTTTTCACTGGACAAATCACAGCCGCTGGCAAGGTGCCTCCTGCAAAAGTTCTTGTGATTGGCGCAGGTGTTGCTGGGCTGGCAGCAATTGGCACAGCCCAGTCACTGGGCGCGATTGTCAGGGCCTTTGACGTACGTCCCGAGGTTGCAGAACAGATCGAATCAATGGGCGCTGAATTCCTCATGCTTGAATTTGAAGAAGATGGTTCAGGCGAAGGCGGTTATGCCAAACCAGCCTCACCGGAATTTATTAAAAAGGAAATGCAGCTGTTCCGTGAGCAGGCGCCTGAAATTGACATCGTGATTACAACCGCACTAATTCCCGGTCGGCCCGCTCCCAAATTATGGCCAGCAGAAATGGTTAAGCTTATGAAACCAGGATCTGTCGTGGTTGATTTGGCTGCAGAACAGGGCGGCAATTGCGACCTAACAGAGAAAGATAAAATCATTGAGAGTGACAATGGCATAAAGATTGTCGGCTATACCGATTTTCCCAGCCGAATGGCTGCCCAGTCATCGACCCTCTACTCTACAAATATTCGCCATATGCTTGATGACCTGACCCCAGAAAATGACGGCGCGCTTAATGTTAATCTGGAGGATGACGTTATACGCGGGGCCACCGTCTGTCACGAGGGCAAGGTCACCTTTCCACCGCCACCGCCCAAGATTCAGGCCATAGGCAAGCAGGAAACTACACCAAAGCCAGTTGAGTTGACCAATGAAGAGAAGGCGGATCTTGAACTGCAAAAAGAACGCTCAATTGGTCGGCGTCAAGCCGGGCTGCTGGCTGTTGGTAGCTTCTTCATGCTGTTGATTGGTGCTTATGCCCCGGCTAGCTTCATGCAGCATTTCATTGTCTTTGCGCTGTCCTGCTTTGTTGGCTTCCAGGTGATCTGGAATGTCAGCCATGCGTTGCACACACCACTGATGGCAGTCACAAATGCTATTTCCGGCATTATTATCATCGGCGCCTTGCTGCAATTGGGGCCGCTGACAGATTTGGTTGGCATCTTAGCATCAATATCCGTGCTGATCGCGACGATTAATATTGTTGGCGGATTTATGGTTACACGACGTATGTTGGCGATGTTCCAGAAGAGCTAATAGGGATAAGAGACCATGATTTTGAGTGAGAATATTGTTACAGCTCTTTATATTGCTGCCAGCGTTTTATTCATTCTATCTTTAGGTGGCCTGTCTGGCCAGGAAAGCGCAAAACGCGCTGTTTGGTATGGCATTGTCGGCATGGCGATCGCGGTTATCGGGACAATTTTTAGCCCTGCTGTGAACATTTCATCTAGTTTGTTGCCTTTACTCGTCGCAGGGGCGGTGATTGGTGGCATTGTCGCTATGCGGGTTGAGATGACAGGCATGCCACAGTTAGTTGCTGCCTTGCATTCTTTCGTCGGTCTAGCAGCTGTTTTTATTGGAATTAACTCACATTTAGTTCCACCCGACGGACTATCTGGAGCCGAAAAGATAATCCATGAGGTAGAGATCTTTATTGGTGTGTTTATTGGCGCAATCACTTTTACTGGGTCTGTTGTCGCCTATGGCAAGTTGTCTGGTATTTTAGACGGCAAACCACTTACATTACCCGGACGCAATTTTTTAAATGTGAGCATGGTCATTGTAAGTGTCTATCTTGGCTATCTTTATATTAGCCATGCCGGTTCATGGGCATTACCTTTATGGATAATGACAGTGATCGCACTTGTTTTTGGCCTGCATATGGTTGTGGCCATTGGCGGCGCAGATATGCCTGTCGTAGTATCGATGCTTAACAGCTATTCAGGCTGGGCAGCGGCGGCAACCGGCTTTTTACTGGGCAATGATCTGCTCATCGTCACTGGTGCATTAGTCGGGGCCTCTGGGGCAATTCTGTCTTACATTATGTGTAAGGCGATGAACCGGAATTTCATCTCTGTGATCTTCGGCGGCTGGGGAACAACAACTGGCCCACAGATGGAAGTAGAAGGCGATATGATAGCAACAGATGTCGCCACAGTTTCAGCTGATCTGAAGGAAGCGAATGATATTATCATCGTCCCAGGCTATGGGATGGCCGTAGCGCAGGCTCAGTCTGCTGTGTCTGAGCTGACTAAGCGTCTGCGCAGCATGGGCAAACAGGTGCGTTTCGGGATTCATCCTGTCGCCGGCCGATTGCCTGGCCACATGAATGTGCTATTGGCTGAAGCTAAGGTGCCTTACGACATTGTATTGGAAATGGATGAAATCAATGATGACTTTCCAGCTGCAGACATAGTC